>JAUWCP010000003.1 GCA_030609245.1 Hyphomicrobium sp. | reverse complement strand
CCTTCAGAACGCAGAACCGTAGCGGTGCCCCCTGTCGAGACTAGCTCCACGCCCGCATGCGATAAGGCACGGGCGAACTCAATGAGCCCCGTCTTGTCCGACACGGAAAGTAGCGCGCGGCGGATTCTGGTCTCGGCGTTGATCATTCGTGTTCCTTTCAATCAGTCCGCGCGCGCAACCGTCCAACTAACCTCGGTTTCGCCAAACGTCACCCCCCGCAGCACAATTTGCATGGCGCGGCGCGGACCGCTGCTGTCGGCAAAGTAGGCGCTCTCCTCAACCGTGAGGCCGGCGCCTTCGGCCTTAAAGCGCCAGCTCTGGCCGTCCGCCAGCATCAGTTCCGCCTCGTTCGGCTCCTTTAACAGACGGCACTTGACCTCGGGATGAAGGTGGAAATGGATCGCAAATGGCAGATCTCTTCTCAATCGAAGCTCCCCGCGGGATGGGGCGAGCCGGTCCCAGCCTTTGAGCCGGGTACCGTCAAATGCCAAACTCAAGCGGCGTGAGTGAACGAGCTCGAAGCGGCGCAGATAACCGTCATGGTTTGCGGCCATTGAGATCGCCCCGCCCGCATCATCCATGCTCCATTGGACACGCGCGGGCAATTGAATCGGCGGCGAACCGATCAACTCCTCCAACCGACGGTGCCGAACGAGCTTGGACGACGACGTTTCGGCAAGGCACAAGGTGTTGTGACTCGCGGTCGCGCGCGCCGTGGGGCGCCAGTCGGCTGCTGCCGCTCCCGGCATACCTCCATTAACGAAAAGCAACTGCGTGCCAACACTCATTTCGAAAGACAAGCAGCCGGCCTGCGCCTCGCCGGCGATCGCGAGCGGGGGCGGACAGCCAGTGTCGACAAGTACGACGCTCTTTTCGCGCTCAAGACGTACGTAGCCTGAATCACGAGCCGCGGTGAGTTCTGATATTGAACTGTCGTCATAAGCAAGGACCGTCGCCAACCCCGCGGCGGAAGGCACGCTCATGCCGTTGAAGCGCGCAAGCAGCCCATCTCCCAACCTCAATAGACGCAGCATCGGCATGATGCGTCGCAAAGCATCGCTAACTGGTGCTGGCGTGGTACGTGCCCGCGCGGTGAAGCACTGACTCAAGGGCAGCAGATCGAGCAAAATCTCGACAAGCACACTGGGGTTGCGGCTGATGTGGCCGCCATCAGGAAGAATTTGGCCCGCTAGCTCTGCGGCGAGCGACTCCTCGACTCCTTTGAGCTGACGATCGTGCCCGGCAATCGATAGGTCTGCCAGCGTGAGTGCGATGAGCGCTAGAAGGCGAGGGTGGCCTTCCGGCGCGTCGCCCCAGGCTGCAGACAGGTGCACGAGTTGGCGGCCAAGGCTCTGCGTAATGGTCCGGTACGTCTGCTGGTCAGCGCCTTCAAGCAGCATGTTGGCGTGGGAGACCCACGAGATGAGGCGGCGCGCGGTAACCGCGGGCTCCGCGGCAATGCTATCATCGCCACATCGGCGCAGGGCCCACTCGGCCGCCAGCTTCTGCGTTGCCTCGCGCGCCTCATCATCACCGGCAGCAGCGAGATTGCGCAGCCACCCGAAACCGTGAAGCTCGCGCGCCCAACCGTCGTTAGGCGGATCTAGGTCAAAAGGCGAGCGCCCGTGCAAAATCGCGATGCTACCAGCAAGTCCGAATTGCCCATGCTCGATCTCGTTCCAAAAGCTTGGATCGGCTGTTCGCAGATCCTGCGGCACGAGCAAGAGTTGATCGGCGGCGGGGGGCCCAAATGACCAACGCAAGAACGGTGAAGAAAGCATGCCGGCAATCGCCGAACGCTTGGAGCGGTCGACCGACAGTGCGGCAATCCTCAAGCGTTCCTTGAGCGTCAGCTCTGACATCTGCACCTCTCCGCGCCGGCCAAACCCCGTGCGCCGTGCCCCCGTGGACACGTTGCCCGGAGTACCCCTGCGGGAAGGCCAAGACAAGGTGCAGCTTGCGACTAGCTGTGAGCAGCATGCCTTGGCTAGCGCGATTAGCCGTGGCGCACGAGGCGCGCGGCATAAAAGCCATCGACGCCGGATAACTGCTTGTCTTGTTGGGGCAGGTGGCAGGGAAGAGTGCGCAAATCGCCCTCCGGCGTGATCCAGTCCTGCGCAATTCCGCATTCGCCAACCGTAATCGGAACGCGCACGAAATTGTCTACGCGTGCAAGTAACTCCTCGATCTGTCGCGCACCTTCTTCGGGCTCGAGCGAGCAGGTGCAGTAGATGAGCGTGCCGCCCGGCGCAACGAGATTCAAGGCGTTGTCGAGCAGGCGGCTCTGTAGCGCAGCCAGCGTGGCGACATCCTCGAGGCGTTTCAGGCGCAAGATGTCGGGGTGACGGCGGATCGCTCCCGTGGCGGTGCAGGGCGCATCGAGCAACACCGCGTCGAAGGTCTGCCCGGGGGCCCATGTTGCGACGTCGGCCTCGACGAAATCGGCCTTGAGATGGAGGCGCTCGAGATTGGACCGCAAACGAGCAAGGCGTACAACGGAGAGGTCCACGGCGGTGACTTGTGCGCCGGCAGCAGCAAGCTGCGCCGTCTTTCCGCCCGGCGCGGCGCAAAGATCGGCCGCGGACTTGCCGTTGACTGGACCCAGCAGCTTGACGGGAAGTGCGGCGGCGGCGTCTTGCACCCACCAAGCACCGTCTGCGTAGCCACTAAGATCTTCGATGCGGCCTCCAGCAGCAAGACGAACCGATCCCGTTGGCAATATGCTACCGCCGAGACGCTCGGCCCAATGTGCTGGGTCCGCTTTGACCGAAATGTCGAGCGGCGCCTCCGTAAGTGAGGCCTCGGCGATAAGGCACGCTTGATCCTCGCCGTAGGTCTCGATCCAGCGTGCAAAGAGCCAGCCGGGGATATTGAGGCGCAACGCATCACGGCCCTGCAGGACCTGTGCACCTTCGTTCGCTACCCGGCGCAGAAGCGCATTGACCAACCCGTCGAAGCGACGCGCTTTGCGGTCGCGGCGCGTCTGCTCCACCGCAATACTGACCGCGGCGTGAGGCGGCGTTTGCAGAAACAGGAGCTGCGCAGCACCAGAGAGCAAAATGGGCCAGAGGTGGCCTTGGCGCTCGGGCAACGGCTTCTGGAGAAAGTTTTTCAGGACCGCTTCCAGCTCGCCGAGACGGCGCAGAACGGTGCCTGCGATGAGTCGCGCAAGGGCACGGTCGCGCGGCTCCATGGAGCTCTTTGCAAGGTCCTTGGTAAGCGCCTCGTCGAGCGAACGGCCGTCATGAAGAGTGGCCGCCAGCAGCCGCACGGCGGCCTCGCGCGCGGCGAAGCCAGACGGCAAGCGGGGCTCGGCGGCTTTGCGCTGTGTCGGCTTGGGCTTGCCGCCCGAGGGTTTTTGCTTGCCGCGATGCGACGTATTTTCAGTGCTCACCGCCCCCTAGCCCCAGGGACCGCGTGAGCGCCGCGGCTCAGCTGATGCGCCGGGCGACGGCCACGGTCCCCGATCGTGCCGGGCCGTTTCCTCGCGAGGGCCGCTGGTCCGACCCATCTCGCGCGCCAATTGTTGTAGTGCGGCTATGCGATTCTCGGTGTTGGGATGGGTTGAGAACCAGTTGTCGAAACCCCGGCCTGAAAGTGGATTGATGATGAACAAGGACGCGGTCGCCGGCGCCTTCTCGGCAGTCTCGTTGGGAATACGGCGCGCGAAATTCTGGATCTTGGCGAGCCCAGAGGCGAGCCACAGGGGTTGGCCACAGATCGTGGCACCAAACCGGTCGGCGGAATATTCGCGCGAGCGGCTGATGGCCATCTGAACGAGCATGGCGGCAAGCGGAGCCACGATGATCGCAACAATCGTTCCCAGGAACCCAAGCCCGCCGCGGTCGTCGCGGCGGCCCCCAAACAGCATTCCGAATTGCATGTATTGAGCGAGCATGGAGATTGCGCCACCGATGGAGGCCGCAACCGTCATGGTGAGCGTGTCCCGATTTTTGATGTGGGCCAGCTCATGCGCCATCACACCGGCAATCTCGTCGCGGTTAAGCGCCTGGAGTAACCCGGTCGAAGCGCAAACCGCTGCGTGCGACGGGCTACGTCCGGTAGCGAACGCATTAGGTTGGTCGCTCTGCATGATGTAGACACGCGGCATCGGCAGGCCAGCGCGCTTGGCAAGATCGCGCACGAGGCCGTAGTACTCAGGCGCGGAGCGTTCGTTAACTTCTTTCGCCCCGTACATCCGCAAAACGAGCTTGTCAGAGTTCCACAAGCTGAACACGTTCATGCCGAGAGCTAGAACGAAGGCGATAATCATACCTGTCTGGCCGCCAAGCGCTGCGCCAAGCGCAACGAAAATTGCGGTCAGTGCGGCCAGGAGCATGGCCGTCCTTACGTAGTTCATTGGCATGACCCGCCTCAGCCTCCTCAGCGACCCGACTTCAATCATGCTATATGGGAAGAAGCGTTGCCAGCAACCAGTGGCGACAAGGAGCCGCGCCATGGCAGATCCGCAAAAGCAACCCGTTCTATCAACTGCCGCCGAACGCGCCTTGAAGGAAGCCGATGCGCGCCGCGCCGCTCTTGAGCGCTCTGTGAAGACGCGCCAGCGCGAAATCGGCGGGCGCGAGGGCCCTGATCCGACGCGACACGGCGATTGGGAAAAGGGCGGCATAGCTTCCGACTTCTGACGCGGCCGGTGCAACACGCGACGCCGATTAACCTGGCATCAACCATGCTCGCGTTGCCGGTTCGGCTCGGCGTTAACAGAGAGCGAACCAGGCACCGCAATTGCAGCGTCTCTCCGCATTGTTTCAAAGTGAGACGGAATGCAAGCTACAATAAATTCGTTTATTCGCCGCTTCGGCTCGAACGAAGAAGGCACGGTCGCCATCGTATTCGCCCTGATGTCGATCCTCATTTTGTTCGCCGCAGGAATGGCCGTGGATACGGCGCGGAGCTTCCATATGAACGCGCGCGTAGGCGACGCAGTCGATGCGGCCACGATCGCCGCCGGCCGCGCCTTGCTCGATGGCAAACTTAGCGATGGCGAGGTTGAGGAACGAGCCGCAGTCTACATCCGAGAGAATATTGCGGCGGGCGGTGGCAGCTTCGGCATCTATGCGACGCCTGATATCCGCATCGATCGCGACGCGGGCACCGTGACGATCGACGTAGACGTGAATGTGCCAACGACGCTGACCCGGCTTGGCGGCTTCAGGACGTTGAGTGCGCCAATCTCAAGAACTGCCGTGTTCGACCAGAAGGACATCGAGGTCGCCATGGCCCTCGACGTTACCGGCTCAATGCGGGGCTATACTTCGGATGGTGTACGCAAAATCGACGCGCTCAAGAAGGCCTTCAAAACCTTCGCCGACAAGCTGTTGCCCGAGCAGGTTTTGGGCGAACGGAAAGTGCGGATTGGGGTTGCGCCATACTCGTCAGGCGTCAACCTCGACGCGTTTGCCGGTCGTGCCACCGACAACCGCTCGAAAGACAACTGCGTGATCGAGCGTACGGGCGGCGCGCGATATACCGACGATCCTGTCGGTGTCGGCGGTTTCTTCAAGGTGCACGAGGATCAACCTCGGGATATCGACACAACCCAGCGCAGCCAGAGTTACACGTGCCCTAACGCAACCGTCATTCCGCTCACTCAGGACCGCGACCTCCTGATCAGCACCGTGGAGG
Organism: Hyphomicrobium sp.; assembly: GCA_030609245.1. Lineage (GTDB taxonomy): Bacteria > Pseudomonadota > Alphaproteobacteria > Rhizobiales > Hyphomicrobiaceae > Hyphomicrobium_A. The sequence goes on along the minus strand of JAUWCP010000003.1, from coordinate 23,779 downwards.
GCTATGACGCGAGCGGCTCGACCGGTGGCCACCTCGGCGTGCAATGGGCATGGAACCTCGTCTCCGAGCAGTGGGGTGATTTCTGGGGCGGCGACAGCAAGCCCGATCCCTATTCCTTGACGGAGGGCGACGAACCGAAGCTCATAAAAGCCGTCATCCTGATGACGGACGGCGTCTTTAATACGGCCTTCTTCAACGATAGTTCCGCCGCCCAGGCGACCGAGCTTTGTAAGAAGATCAAGCAGAAGAATGTGCGCGTGTTTTCCATCGCCTTTGGCGATCCGCCGCGCCAGGCCAAGCAAACGCTGGAGCAGTGTGCAACCCCCGGCGTAGATTACTATGCTGACGCGAGCGACGCTAAGCAGCTAGAAGCTGCACTCTCAAAATTTGCACAGAAGCTCAACGCGCTGAGGCTCTCGAAGTAGCGTAAGCCAGCCCATGGACGCGTGGTGGTGACAGGGTTGCCACGTATCAACGGGATTTGAGGGCGCTCGCGGCACTCTTGCGTGCCAAGGGACGACGGGACGTTATACTCACCGTTCAATCGTCCTCAGGAATACGCAATGCGCCGTCCTCGTCTGATCTTCTCAAGCATCCTCATTTTGGTCCTCCTGCTTCTCGCCGTAACGGGAGCACTTTGGCTCGGCTTTGTGCCGCAGCGGCTCATACCGTTCTCGTCCCACGAGGCCGACCTGTCGCCATTGCCCAACTACAAGGGCGAGTTCGTTTCGGCAGGACACGATGGGCAGTGGAACCGCCCCAAGTCGAAGTTCGCGCTCGGCGCTGTCGACACAGGCGCGTTGGACCTGCGGCCGCAAGCCAACTGCTCTCCAGAGGCCATCGTCCACTACGCCGAGAAAGCACCAGAGGTTTTCGACGAAGAAAAGAGTGGCCTCCTCTATGGCGTCAAGACGCATACATCGGCAACGCGCGTCGGCGATATGCCCGGATACAATTCGTGTGCTCTCGTCGCCCATGCCATCCTCAAGAAGGCGGGCTGCAAGTGGGCGAAGAGAACCGCTAGCGCCAAGGCCATCTACGATATGGCCTACAAACATGGCTGGCGGCCATCGGCAAGCCAGGAAGAGGGCTGCATCGTGGCCTGGAATTCGCTCGAAGTTGGCGGACGCTCCCGTATCGGTCGCGGCAAGGACGCCGGCAAAAAATCGAGCGGGGGGGTCCTCTATCGCCATGTCGGGATCGCAACGGGAAGCTGGTGGAGCATCGATAACACTTCGTTCCTTGGCCGGCCAACCGCGGGGATCACAACCCGGCCGTTTCGCTACGAGAGCCCCATTTTTATCTGCCCGCCTAAGCCGCGCAAAAAATAACTTTCTACCGCACGCAAGCTTGACACGTGCGAGTGAGATCGGCGCAGCAATCATCTTCTATTGGGATCGTTTAGCTGGACTTGCGGTTTTCGACGAGGTCGTCGACCACTGAAGGGTCTGCGAGGGTCGATGTGTCGCCCAGATTAGAGAAATCGTTCTCCGCAATTTTGCGCAAGATGCGGCGCATGATCTTACCCGAGCGCGTCTTGGGAAGGCCCGGCGCATATTGAATGATATCGGGCGAAGCGATGGGGCCGATCTTTTTCCGGACGTGCGCCACAAGCTCCTTTTTGATCTCGTCGCTCCACGTCTCTCCCGCCTTCAGAGTCACGTAGCAGTAAATGCCCTGGCCTTTGATGTCGTGCGGATAGCCTACAACGGCAGTTTCGGCGACCTTGTGATGGGCGTCGAGCGCGGCCTCAATTTCCGCAGTGCCGAGCCGGTGCCCGGAGACGTTGATGACGTCGTCGACGCGGCCAGTGATCCAGTAGTCACCGTCTTCATCGCGGCGGCACCCATCACCCGCAAAGTACATGCCGGGATAGGTGGAGAAATAGGTCTGCACGAAGCGATCGTGATCACCAAACAAGGAGCGCGCCTGACCGGGCCAGCTATCGAGAATGACGAGGTTGCCGGTCGCTGCGCCTTCCAAAATCGTGCCCTTGTCGTCCACGATGGCCGGCTGAACACCGAAGAAGGGTTGCGTGGCCGAGCCCGGCTTCAACGTCGTTGCGCCGGGGAGTGGCGTGATAAGGATGCCGCCCGTTTACGTCTGCCACCAAGTGTCGACTATGGGGCAACGCCCCTCGCCAACCACGTCGCGGTACCATTCCCAAGCTTCTGGATTGATTGGCTCGCCCACGGTGCCGAGCAGTCGCAGCGATGAGCGATCAGTGCGTTTCACAAAGTCATCGCCGGCGCCCATAAGCGCGCGGATCGCTGTCGGCGCGGTATAGATGGTGTTGACGCGCCATTTGTCGACGACGTGCCAGAAGCGCGACAATGTTGGATAATTGGGAACACCCTCGAACATGAGAGTCGTTGCGCCGTTAGCAAGCGGACCATAGACGATATAGCTGTGGCCTGTGACCCAACCGACATCTGCGGTGCACCAGTAAATGTCCCCATCGTGGTAATCGAACACGTACTGATGCGTCATCGAAGCGAAGACGAGATAGCCACCAGATGTGTGCAGCACGCCTTTGGGTTTTCCGGTCGAACCCGACGTATAGAGGATGAAAAGTGGATCCTCAGCGTTCATCTCCACCGGCGGGCAATCGCTTGAGACGTTGAGAAGCTCATTGTGGAGCCAATGGTCGCGACCCTCCACCCAAGGAACGGAATTTCCGGTCCGGCGCACCACGAGCACCTTCTCTCCTTCCTTGCCCGCCTTTTTCAGTGCCTCATCGGTGTTCTTTTTCAGAGGGATCGTCTTGCCGCCGCGCAAACCTTCATCAGCCGTGATGGTAAGCTTGGAATCGGCGTCAACGATGCGGCCGGCAAGGCTCTCAGGAGAGAACCCGCCAAACACGACAGAATGCACGGCGCCGACGCGCGCGCACGCGAGCATGGCGTAGGTCGCTTCGGGAATCATGGGCAGGTAAATGGTGACGCGGTCTCCCTTCTCGACCCCGAGCGCCTTTAAGACGTTGGCGAATTTGCAGACGCGAGCGTGGAGTTGCTTATAGGTGATCTTCTTGTCCTGGGTCGGATCGTCCCCCTCCCAGATGATGGCTATTTGATCGCCGCGCGTCTTCAGGTGGCGATCGAGACAATTGGCGGAAACGTTGAGCGTTCCGTCCTCGAACCATTTGATTGAGACGTCCGGACTTGGTCCAAACGACGTGTTCTTCACCTGGGTGTAGGGTTTGATCCAATCGATACGCCGGCCCATTTCGCCCCAAAACTCAACCGGGTCTTTGATCGAGCGCTCATAGAGGCTGCGATAAGCTTTGTCGTCGATCCATGCGCGAGATGCCCACTCGGGCGACACGGGGTAAACCTTATTGGACATCGCTAAACTTCCTCCCTCGGCGTCCTTTGTTGGGGCAACTATGTCTAGCTGCACAAGCGTTCGTAAACGCGCCCTTGGTCTAATGCGACAAGTTGTAATCCCTGACGGTCAGACGCCTACTAGGCCAATAACGGCACCTTGCAACAACAGCACACCCAGCCAATGACCTCCGTCAATTAGCGTCAGTGCGCGCTTGGAGCCCTGGAAGGCATGATTGACGGCTAAGGCCGTGATGACAAAGCCGAGCCAGATGAAGGCGGCCGAGATGACCCCGTTGCGGAAGGTGACCTCTTCAGGACCCAAGTGGCCGATGACGCCTGCCAGCACCCAGGCCATGATGAGCTGAGCGACAAACGCGATAATAAACGGAGTAGGTGAGTTGCCTTGCGCCCGGAGTTCCTCCTCCGTCTTACCAACGGCCTCGACCCAGGCCTTGGGGAAAAGAACACCGTACCAGAGCCAGCCAAACAAAAAACTGACGACGGCCGCAACGACGATGGCGAAATTGCTCAGTCCCGCAAAATCCATGACGTTTCTCTCCCGCTGAACTTCTTTTTGGTCCGCTTAGCCTAGCAGAAGCGCTGCTTTACGTCCGGCGCGCCATGAGTCAGCGCATTTTAGAAACGCGCCAGACGGTTGTTCTTCTTATTTCAGCGTCTTCTAATTCGCGTGTGACAGGGACGTGATACTCAGCTGCTGCTTCGAAGCGGCCCTTCGGAAAATAGTTTCGCTGCGGATCGCCGATGAGGATGAGGCCACCGTGGCGGGAGGCAGCCTCGATGAACGTCAGCACGCGGCTGGCAAGCTCGCGCTCGTAGAACAGATCGCCGACAAGGATCACATCGAAAGTGCCGGGGGGATCGGCGGCAAGAAGATCACCGGCCATCATTTCGATGGCCAAGGCATTGGCGGCGGCGTTGAGGCCGGTCGCGGCAAGGGCCATCGTATCAATGTCAGCAGCGAGAACTGAGGCCGCACCGGCCTTCATGGCTGCGATGCCCGCAAGCCCAGAGCCCGAACCGAGATCGAGCGCGCGCTTGCCCCTAACGATCTGGGGATTGTCGAGAAGATAGCGCGCGAGCGCCTGACCGCCAGCCCAAGCAAACGCCCAATAGGGCGGCGGTACGTTCATTTCGCCCAGCTCTTCTTCCGTCTTCTCCCAGATGGGCAGCGATTCCTCTGCGAGGTGTAGCTGAACCTCGGGGACGAGCGGGGGGCTGAGTAGTGTAGTGTTGGCGCGAATGAAGGCTTCAGCCGAGGCAGTGCCGGCAGGCAGGGGCGACGCAGGATGTAGCGGCTTCATCCTTTGAGTTTCTTCAAGTCGAGGCCGCCCATGCGGCAAACCTCTTTCCATTCTGTTGGCGTCACCGGCTGCACGGAGAGCCGCGCGTTGGCAACGAGCGCCATCTTGGCAAGCTTGGCGTACTCCTTGACGGCAGAAAGCGGCACTGGGATTGGCATATCGGCGACAGCGCGAACGTCGACACACTCCCAGGTGCCGCTGTCGTCTTTGGGATCGGGGTGCGCAAGTGCTGAGACTTCCATGACGCCCACGATCTCCTTGCCGTCGTTCGAGTGATAGAAAAAGCCAAGCTCACCGAGCTTCATAGCGCGCATGTTGTTGCGGGCCTGGTAATTGCGCACACCGTCCCACGGCTCGCCTGCACGTCCGCGCGCTTTCAGCATCTCCCAGGAGAACACGTCGGGTTCCGACTTGAAAAGCCAGTAGGCCGGCATGGGTTAGTCCTCTGCTTTGAGCGGGCGTTGCATCAGGCGCGCAATGGCGTCGGATACGCTCACGCGGCCATCCAAGATGTCGCTCACAGCTGAGCAGATAGGCATGTCGATGCCCTTCTCTGTAGCGATGCGCTGCACGGCAGAAGCGGTATAGACGCCTTCCGTCACGGCCGTTCGGCTGCCCAGCACGTCATCGAGGCTTTGGCCTTGGCCCAATGCGCGCCCGAGCGACATGTTGCGTGACTGCGTACTTGCGCACGTCAAGATAAGGTCACCGAAGCCCGAAAGCCCAATCAGCGTTTCAGGACGCGCGCCCAAAGCTTCCCCGAAGCGGCGCAGCTCGGCGAATCCTCGCGTGACGAGTGCGGCGTGCGCGTTGGCGCCGAGACCCTGGCCATCTACGATGCCGGCGGCGATCGCCAGCACGTTTTTGAGCGAACCGCCAAGCTCAACGCCCACAAGATCGCTCGTCCAGTAGAGCCGGAACTGGGGGTTGCTCAGCCGCTCAGCAAGCAAGCGGCCGAGTTTTTCATCGGCACATGCGATAGTGAGCGCCGCGGGGAGGCCGCGCGCGACCTCGGCCGCAAAGCTCGGGCCTGACAGAACGGCTTGCGTCGTCTCGGGCAAAACCTCTGCAAGGACCTCGCCCATCAGTCTGCCGCTTCTCTGTTCGATACCCTTTGCGCACAAGACAATGGGCTGGCCTGAACGCAGATGAGATTTGAGGCCTTCGGAAACGGCGCGCACGTGCTGTGCCGGTGCGACCATGAGCACGACGTCGCGGGCTGCAAGATCGGTCAGCGTAGTGGTTGCACGAATGACGGGATTGAGCGCCACTCCAGGGAGGAACGCACTATTGGAATGCTTGGTGTTGATCTCTTCGGCAACTGCGGGCTCGCGCGCCCATAAGAGCACGTCACGACCTGCACGCCGCAGCGCCTGGGCGAGCCCGGTGCCCCAGGCTCCGCCGCCAATGATTCCGACGCTATCGATCTTCACGAACTTTCCCCGTTTGCAATCGCAAAAGCATTGTCTAGCACGCTGGCCCTCATGCCTTCACCCCCGCGCCTATGGCGGGTGGGGCTTCCGCGTCCAAGGGCCAGCGAGGGCGTACGGGCGCACTCAGCGAGTCGGTTTGCCCCAGAGCTAAGCGCTCCGCACCGGCCCAAGCGACCATTGCAGCGTTGTCGCCGCAAAGTGATACCGGCGGTACGTGGAATGCAAAGCCCCGGCTGGATGCAAGATCGCTCAAGATGGCGCGCAAGCGTTCGTTGGCCGCGACGCCGCCAGCGACGACGAGATGGCGGGGAGCGTCTTGCCCCAAGCGCTCAATCGCTAAGTCCATGGCCCGCGCGCACCGATCCGAAACGGACGCGGCGACCGCGTTTTCGAATGCGGCGGAGATGTCGGCAATATCCTGATCTTTGAGCGGTGCCAGCATTTCAGCCGTTCGGCGCACCGCTGTCTTGAGACCGGCAAAGGAGAAGTGCGGCTCGGCGCGGCCAACCATGGGGCGGGGGAGTTTGAATCGTGCGCCGTTGCCGGTGCGCGCCGCCTGCTCGACAGCAGGTCCACCGGGAAAGCCGAGGCCAAGCAGCTTGGCGGTCTTGTCAAAGGCTTCGCCCAGCGCATCGTCAATGGTGGTGCCGAGGCGCTCGTAGTGCCCAACGCCGCGCACGATCAAGAGCTGCGTGTGACCGCCTGAGACCAGCAATAGAAGATACGGTGGTCGGAGCTCCTCGGTGAGCCCGACAGTAAGCGCATGTGCCTCGAGGTGATGAACCGCGACGAAGGGCAGGCGATGGGCAAGCGCGATCGCCTTTGCCGTGACAAGACCAACGATGAGACCGCCGATCAGACCCGGTCCGGCGGTCGCCGCAACGGCATCTAGATCGGAAAAGCCCACTCCCGCCTCGCGCATGGCCTCAGCCGTCAAGAGATCGAGGCATTCTACGTGCGCGCGCGCGGCTATTTCCGGCACCACACCACCATAGGGGCGGTGGCGTTCCCATTGCGAACGCACAACATTGGAGAGGATACGGCCCTGGCCATCGCGCCCGCGTACAACGACGGCGGCGGCCGTCTCGTCGCAGCTCGTCTCCAGCCCGAGCACAAGGCTACCTTCAGCGCGATTTTCGTGGGCACTATTCATGAATTGTTTCAGCGTACACGCGTTTGCCTTCCCGGCGCGGCGCAGGCATTAATGGCGCCGCATTAAGGCCTGTCGCCTAGCACCCGGAGAGAACAACTTGCAAGCAGCGAAAATCCGCATCGGTACCCGCGGCTCGCCCCTGGCGCTGGCCCAGGCGCGTGAGGTGCGCCGTCGTATTGCTGAAGCGCATCGTCTCGCTGAGGAAGATTGCGAGCTGCACGTCATCAAAACGACGGGCGACAAAATCCTCGACCGGCCGCTTCTTGAGGAAGGCGGAAAGGGCCTCTTTACCAAAGAAATCGAGGAGGCGCTTCTGGCCGGAGACATCGATCTGGCCGTTCACTCTACGAAAGATATGCCGACTGTGCTGCCAGCCGGTCTGGCCATTGGCGCAACGCCGAAGCGCGAAGATCCGCGCGATGCCTTCATTAGCGCGAGATACGGCTCACTTAGCGATGTGCCCGCCAGCGCCATCGTCGGGACGTCATCGTTGCGCCGGCAAGCGCAGGCGCTGCGCCAGCGCCCCGACCTTCAGGTGGTGCCCTTTCGCGGCAACGTCGAGACGCGGTTGAGAAAGCTCGAAGAGGGTGTGGCGGATGCGACGTTTCTTGCGTGTGCGGGGCTCAACCGTCTGCACCTCAGCCAGCACATCAAGGAGGCGATGAGCCCGGAGGTGATGCTGCCCGCTGTGGCGCAAGGGGCAATCTGCATCGAGGTTCGCCGCGACGACGAGAAGACCACGCATCTGATCACACCACTCAATGATGCCGATACGGCGCTTTGTATTGCGACGGAGCGCGCATTTCTCGCCAAGCTCGACGGCTCCTGCCGCACGCCGATCGCCGGCTTGGCTGAGCTTATTGGTGGATCGCTTCGTTTTCGCGGCCAGATCCTGACGCCTGACGGCGTGCAAAGCCACGCCACCGAGCGCTCCGGTCCGCCAGAGACGGCACTGCGTTTGGGCGAGGAGGCGGCGGCTGAGCTGCTGGATCGTGCTGGCCCCGATTTTTTCCGTGCGCTTGCCTGATGCATATTCTCGTAACACGGCCCGAATCCGACGCCTCTGAGCTTAAGGCGCAGCTCGAAGCTCAAGGCCACGCGGTGACCGTCGAGCCGCTATTGCAGATCGAGCCGATTCTGATCGATGCCGAGGCGGTTCACGGTGCGCAGGCCGTCGTCGCGACAAGCCGCAATGCGCTGCAGGCGCTAACAGGCAGCCCTGCCAGGCACGCAGCGCTGAAGCTCCCCATTTTCGCGGTCGGGCCGAGCACGGCAGAGCTTGCTCGCAAATTGGGCTTCGCCCGCATTATCGAGGGGGCCGGTACCGCGCGCGATCTCGTGCCCCTCATCGCCGGCGAGATTGAGCCAGCTTCGGGGCCAGTGGTTCATTTGGCCGGCGAGTCCTTAGCTTTCGACCTGGCAGCGGCACTGGAAGGCGAGGGAATCGCAGTTCGAAAAGTCATCGTGTACCGGGCCCATATGTCCAAAACGCTCACCGCACAGACAGCGCAGATGATCGCGAAGGGCGTGCTCGACGCCGTGGTCTTGATGTCGCCGCGGACGGCATCAGTCTTTGCTGAGCTGGTGGCGGCCGTTGGCCTAAAGGACGGTGCTCTCCGCCTCACTTACTTATGCCTTTCACGCGCAGTGGCGCGGAGTCTGCAAAGCCTCGGGGCAGTCCGGGCCGAGGTCGCCGCCAAGCCGAACGCTGCGGAAATCGTAAGCCTCGCCGGACGGGTGGCAACACGCCGCTCAGGAGTGTAATTTGGCGTCAGAAATGCGCGATATTCTCTTGTTGCGCCGTGGCCGCCCGGCGAGCAGGAGGGCTGTGCCAACGAGGCTCCGGAATTCGAGGTTTTATGACTGACAACAAGGATGATCCCCGTAAGGAGAAGCCCCGTCCAAGTAAATCGGGAAGTACGCGGCCGCATGCCACGCTCGACTTAAAGGCAACGGAGGTCGCGTCTAAACCTGGCACGGACGAGAAGGCTTCACGCCCTGCCGAGCCGTCCAAGGCGACCGCGAAAAGCAGCACTTCATCGGACGTGCCCAAAGAGCCAGTGAAAAGCGAGCCATCGAGATCAGCAGCGCAAGGCAGAATGCCGGCCGCTGACAAGGACCAGCCGGCGCCGAAACCGCAATCCAAGCTGAAAACCGTTGCTGGTTTTGGTGGGTTCTTAAGGAGTGGATTCGCTACTCATCTCGCGGCGGGCCTCGCCGGCGGTATTGTTGCCTTGCTCGTGGCTGATCTGCTGGCGACGCAGCTTGGACTCTCTGGAGGAAAACAGAGCGAGACGGCGCGCGTTCTGCAACAGCGCATTTCGGCACTAGAAGCGAATGCCAATGAAGGAACTGAGGCGCAGGAATTGGCTTCAAAACTCGCCGCGGCGCAAACCCGGCTCGACAAGCTCGAAGCGCTCAGCAATCAGGTGGATGAGCTGAGCACCACCCACGGTAAACTCGCCAATAGGTTGACGACAATTACGAAGGCGCTCGGCACCGAAGGCGATGCGGGACGTACGCAGGAACGCGTAGCCAAGCTCGAAGCGCAGCTTCAGACGCTTGCAGCGGCAGCAGAGCACGATCCGCAGGCGGGGCCCCTGCCACAGCTCGTGGCCGTGACCGGCAAGATCGCAGATCTGGAGTCGACGCTGAACAACCAGATCGACGCCCTGCGCACAAGCGTCAACGCCGAGATCGACACGCGCCTTTCCGCGGTGAGCGAGGCGAGCGAAGCCGCGAAGTCAGGCACGCAGCGCATGGACCGCGAACTGGCTGCTCTCAAGGCGAACGAAGCACAGCTGATCACGCGCCTCAATTCGCTGAAGTCTGAAAATGACCGTACAGACGCTTCGACGCAGAAAATGCAAGACGAGCTTGCAGCTCTGAAAGCCAATCTCGACGCCAAGCTCAAGCCGTTCGCCAAGTCGTCCGAGGTTTCATCGGCCGTGACCCCGCTTTCCGACAGGCTGACAGCGCTGGAAAGCAACGTGCAAAGCGTCGTCAAAAGCGAAAACGACCGCAAGGTCATCGCGGAGCGCATTGTGTTGTCTCTCGAACTCAGCAATCTCAAGCGTGCGATCGACCGCGGCGAAGGCTACGCCCATGAACTCGCCGAAGCTCGCAGACTATCGGACGGTAGCGTTGATCTGGCACCCCTGGAGCGCTTCGAGGACAAGGGTGTGCCGACGCTCGCAGAGTTACGCCAAGACTTTAAGGCCGTGGCGTTCGAGATGATCGATGCGGAGAGGGAACCGGCCGAAGGCTCGATCATGGATCGTTTGCTTGCAAGCGCGCGGTCTGTCGTGCGCGTGCGCAAGATCAGCCATGGCCCCGACGATGCAAGTGTTGAGGCAGTCGTCGGGCGCATGGAGAGTGCCCTCAATGAGGGCCGTCTTAGCGAGGTATCGAATGAGGCCAAAGCCCTGCCGCCACCAGCAGCCGACGCTGCGCACGATTTTCTAGCTAAGGTGGAAGCGCGCAATGCAGTCGACAAGGCAATCACTGCCGTCGAGATGCAGCTGAAAGCGTCGCTTAGCCCGGCAGAAAGTGCGCCCAGCACAGAAGCGAAGTAGGGGTACGACACGCATGATCCGTCTTATCGTTTTTCTGATTGCGGTCGCCCTTGTTGCGTCAGGGCTGTCATGGCTCGCCAACCGGCCGGGCGAACTGGTCGTGCAATGGCAGGGCTATCAGTTCGAGACAAGCGTCTTTCGCGCCATTATCATTTTTGCCGTTCTATTCACTGTGACTCTTCTTGCGTGGTCGGTGTTGCGCCATGTCTGGTACAGCCCTGCAAGCGTGAGCAATTTCTTGACAAGGCGGCGGCAAAAGCGCGGGCTGGAGGCGCTCTCAAGCGGGATGATCGCACTTGGCGCCGGTGATAGAGCCGCGGCGACGCGCTCCGCGATCCAGGCGCGCAAATCTCTGCCAAATGAGCCTCTGACGCACTTGCTGCGCGCGCACGCTGCGCAGCTTTCCGGCGATTCGACAACTGCCCGGCGCATCTTCGAGGCGATGCTCGCCTCGCCCGATACCGAGCAGCTCGGACTGAGAGGCCTGCACCTTGAAGCCCATCGTATCGGCGAAATCGAAGCCGCACGTCACTTTTCCGGACGCGCCGTCGCATTAAATCCGAAGCTCGATTGGGCCGTCGATGCGCTGTTCGACTTGCAGTGCCGCCAGGGCGACTGGGCCGGCGCGCTCGGCACACTCGCCATTGCGCGCAAGCAGGGCCACATTGAGCGCGCGAAGGCCGATCGCCGCCGCGCGGTATTGCTGACCGCACAAGCCCAAGCCGCCGAAGAGGATGATCCAGATCGCGCACTTCACCTAGCGGTCGAAGCCAACGGCCTTGCACCCGATCTTGTTCCAGCCGCAACCATCGCTGGACGGCTGCTGGCCGCGCGCGGAAACACGCCGCGAGCAGCCAAGATCCTGCAAAAGACGTGGAGCCGCTCGCCGCACCCCGATCTGGCGACCACGCATGCGTATGCGCGCATCGGCGACAGCCCGCGAGACCGCTTAGATCGGGTGAAGCAGCTTGCGGCCCTGACGCCCAACTCGATCGAAGGGCCCATCGCGGTGGCCACCGCAGCTATCGAGGCGCATCAATTCGATGATGCGCGCAGCGCCCTCAAGCCGCTGCTCGACGACCGCATGACGCAGCGCGTTGCAACGCTCATGGCGCGGATCGAAGGCGAAGAGCATGGCGATAAGGGTCGCGTGCGCGAATGGCTGGCGCGCGCCGTGAATGCACCGCGCGACCCGGCATGGACGGCCGACGGGGTGGTCGCAGAACATTGGTCGCCGGTGTCGCCTGTGACAGGAATGCTCGATGCATTCCGCTGGCGTGTACCTGTCGAGCCGATAGAGAAGCGCGAAGGCGAGGTTCTGGCCAGTAAGCTCGAAGAGCTGGTGACGCTGGGAGCGCCACGCGAGGTGGTCGTTCCCGGAAAGATCGACCCAGCCAAGACAGCGCCTACCGACGTGCCGGAGACAATCGAGGTGACACCCGTTCCGACGGCACAGACCCCGGCCGAGACAAGAAAAGCAGCCAAATCAAAGCCCGTTGGCAACGAAATGGCTGAGCCTGCCCCGCGCCCAGCGCAACAGACTAGCGTTTCGGGGCCTATTCCTCAAAAGCGGAGCAAGAGCCAAATGGAGCCCAAACCTCCCGGAAAAGCCCACAAAGAACCCAGCCGGACGGCCAAGCCGCGCGTGTACGTAGCACCACACGCACCCGACGATCCGGGACCGGAGAAGGGCGATAAGGACGACGTCGGCCCGCCGCTGCGGCCCCAGCGCGCGTGAGGGCGCTTTTCGTTCGGGCTCAACCGCATCTTGCATTCGGCGATGGCCAGCGGTATCCCTCCGCGCTAACGCCAGCACGCAAAGCCGCAATAGCTCAGTTGGTAGAGCACGTCATTCGTAATGACGGGGTCGGGGGTTCGAATCCCTCTTGCGGCACCAGCGACCCTCACCCCACGCTTTCAAGAGGCGCTGAGTGGCGCAGATGCAAAACCCCTCAGGAATTAAGAAGCCAGGCGTCTTCACGCGCCTGCTCGACAAATGGATCGCGCGCTATGCCCAGCCATCTGCTGCGGCCCTAGATGCCGTCGCCAGCCTGAAGCCGGCGGTCGTGGTAACGGGGGGATCGCGCGGGATCGGGCTTGCGCTGGCGCGGCGCTTTGCCAAGGCCGGGCACGATGTCGCCATCCTCGCGCGCAATTCTGATGCACTGCAAGAAGCCGCCGCAGCAATCGAACGCAACTTCGGCGTTAAGGCGCACGCAATCGTCATCGACATCACCGAGCCAGATGCACCCAGCAGTTTGGACACGCAATTGGCCGAACGCGGCTGCTACATGGATGTCTTGGTCAATTCGGCAGGCGTCGGATTATCAGGGCGCTTTGAATCTCACGGCGAGAAAGATGTCGTGCATCTTCTCGATCTCAACGTGAGGGCCCTGACGCGATTGATGCATCACGCCCTGCCAGCCATGCTGGCGCGCGGGCGTGGCGGCATTCTCAATGTTGCCTCCCTCGGTGGGCTCGCGGCGGGGCCGTATCAGGCGGCCTACTATGCAAGCAAGGCCTATGTGATCTCGCTGACCGAGGCAGCAGCCTGGGAGAATACGGGCGAGGGCGTGCGGCTGACGGTCCTGGCACCGGGGCCGGTCAACACCTCATTTCACGAGGCCATGGGCGCTGAGTCCTCATTCTACCGGCAATTACTCCCAGCGCTCAGCCCCGAGCACACCGCGAATTCCGCCTATAGCGGTTTCGTTCTGGGCCGTTGCCTCATCGTGCCGGGGGTCATCAATACGTTCATGGCAGTCGCCCTTCGCATACTCCCCCATACCTTACTGCTCCCGCTGGTCGGCTGGCTGCTGCGCCCGCGCGAGGAGCTCCAGAACGAGAAGCCCAACGACGGCGAACACTGACGCACCCGGATGCCGTTTGCTTTGTAGCAACACTTTTCCGCTTAGGTGGACGTGAGCGCCGTGAATTGGGTCCTGCGTATCCGGCGCGGTTGGCCCGGTGGCGCGCCGGCGAGTTCTTGAAACTCGCTTAGCGCGCCGCCGCGTCGACCATAGGTTCAGGCCGCTACTCGACACATGCTCTTTCGCAATGCGCACACAGAACCACAATCACAGCGTTCTGGTAGGGATTGCCCATCTACACCCTATTCCACAGCCAGTCTGGACAGCCGCGCCTGTACGCCCTAAACGGCCGAGTGCCCTCACCGTCGGCGAGGAATTGAGTCTAGACCAACACCTGCCGCGCATTTTCCGCCCAGCCGCAATCCCGATCGAGACGCGCAATGGCCAATAAAAAAAGCCCTCCGCCGCCAAATGGTCTCGACCTTGCGCCGATCGGCAACGGGCGCGTGGCGGCACTCGTCAATTCTCACGGGCGCATCGTCTGGTGGTGCTTTCCTCAACTCGACTCTGACCCCGTCTTCTCACACTTGCTCGCAGGCGATGATGACAAGGGATTTTGCGATGTCGTGCTCGACGGGAAAACGACGGCAAGGTCAGCCTACGTGCGCAACACGGCTATCATCGAGACGATACTCGAAGATGACAACGGCAATGCTGTAAAAATCACGGATTTCGCGCCGCGCTTTATGCGTTTTGAACGTGCTTTCCATCCCGCCCAGATCCTGCGCCGCATCGAGCCGCTCCGCGGAGTGCCGCGCATCGCTATCCGGCTGAGACCGACTTTCGATTACGGAAAGCCTGCCGACTGCCAAGCCATCGGCTCCAATCACATGCGTTTTGAGGGCGGTGCGAATGTACTGCGGCTTACGACTGATGCACCGCTGTCTTATGTCGCACACGAAACGCCGTTTGCCTTGACGCGGCCTTTGACACTCATTCTCGGGCCTGATGAGCCGCTCCAGGCGGCCGTCGATACGGTGTCTCGCGAGTTTCTTGAACTCACGCGCGATTACTGGCGCCTTTGGGTGCGCGGACTCGGCACGCCGCTCGAATGGCAGTCTGCGATAATTCGAGCAGCGATTACCTTGAGATTGTGCCACTTCGAGGAGACGGGCGCGATCATCGCCGCGCATACGACATCGATACCTGAAGCACCCAATACGCAACGCAATTGGGATTACCGGTTCTGCTGGCTGCGAGATGCCTATTTCGTCGTTCGCGCGCTCAACCGCTTGGGCGCGACGGAGACGATGGAGTCCTATCTTAATTTCATCGCGACGATTGCCGTAGATATCGAACAGTCTTTGCGCCCGGTCTACGGCATCATTCACAACCAGCCTTTCGATGAGCGCATCGCCACCAATCTTTCCGGCTTCCAAGGCATGGGGCCCGTGCGCATCGGAAATCAGGCCGCCGAACAATTGCAGCACGACGCCTATGGCAGCGTGGTGCTCGCCATTTCTCAGATGTTCATCGACGAGCGGCTGCCGCGGATGGGCAACGAGTTTTTGTTCCGCCGCATGGAACCTTTGGGGCATCAGGCGAGACGCTTGTACCTTGAACCCGACGCCGGACCTTGGGAGTACCGGGGACGTCAGCACATTCACACGCACTCAGCAACGATGTGCTGGGTCGCGTGTGACCGTCTTGCCCGCGTTGCGAGCTTGCTGGGACTTAAAGACCGTGCCGCATATTGGATGGGTCACGCCGATAAATTACGCAGCGTCATCCTTAAGCGCGCATGGAGCGAGCGATGGGGAGCGCTTGCCGGCGCGCTCGATCATGACGATCTAGACGCAAGTGTGCTGCTACTACCAGACCTTGGCCTACTGCCGGCGACGGATGAACGGTTCCGCAAAACCTGTGCTGTCATTGGCAAGGAGTTGAACCGCAACGGCTTCATCATGCGCTACACGGCCGAGGATGACTTTGGCGCACCCGAGACGTCGTTCCTGGTATGCCAGTTCTGGTATGCGGACGCGCTCGCGGCTATCGGCGAACGAGAGAAGGCGCGGGAAATCTTTACCGATATACTCTCACGGCGAAATTCCTTTGGAATCCTCAGCGAAGACATTCATCCCGAAACAGGCCAGCTATGGGGAAACATACCGCAGACCTACTGCATGGCTGGCATCATCAATACTGGAATGTTGGTATCTCGCAGCTGGGAGGACGCGTGGTCGACGCCCCAAGGCGGCACGGTATAGCCCGAAAACGGCGCCGCATGGCTCGCACCAACAACTATAAGAACTGGTAAATGATTGATCGATAACAGAGAGAGCGAATTCGCCCGCTCCTCAAAAAGAGCTGCTATAGTAAATACCGATAAGCGACGGGAGTATTATGGGTCGGATTGTACTGGCCTCCAACCGGGTCGTTGATCTCAGCAAGGCGGCTCAAGCTGGCGGTGTTGCAATTGCCATCGCGGACTTGCTACGCACGCGCCCCGGCCTGTGGCTGGGGTGGAGCGGCAAGATCGTCGACAAGGGCGAGGAGGCGCATGCCGCACCGAATGTGGTCGAAGACGGCGCAACCACGATCGTCACCATCCCGCTCAGCTCCCGCGAATACAAAGACTACTATCTCGGCTACGCGAACGGCGTGCTCTGGCCCGTGTTCCACTCACGCCTGGACTTGGCCCAGTTCGAGTCCGGCTATTACAACCGCTATCTTGAGGTCAACCGGCGCTTCGCGCACGCGCTGAAGCCGCTTTTGAAACCTGACGATACGATCTGGGTGCACGACTATCACATGATCCCGCTGGGAATGGAGTTGCGCAGGCTCGGTGTTCGAAATCCCATAGGATTCTTTCTGCACATTCCGGTTCCAGGCGCACAAACTTTTCTGGCGATCCCCGAGTACAAAGAGCTTGCCCGAGGCATTGCGGCCTACGATCTCGTCGGTTTGCAAACACGCGTTGACGTCACCAATCTCGACCACTTCTTCCTTGATGGCGGGTTGGGCCAGGTTATGGAGGACGGCCGGATCAAAGGCTTCGATCGAGAGCTTTTGACGGCAAGCTTCCCTGTCGGAATTGACATGGAGTCCTTCCTCGCTTCCAGACCTAAGAAGAGCCGAGAGCAGCCGCTCTCGACCACACGCCTGATCGGAGTCGACCGGCTCGACTACACAAAAGGACTGCCGCAGAAGTTCCGCGCATTCGGGCGCTTCCTGGAAAAGTACCCTGAATACCGCCGGAAGGTGAATCTTTCGCAGTTCGCTCCGCCCACGCGCGAAAGCGTCGTTGCCTACGCCGACATCCGCAAAGAGCTGGAAACACTATCGGGAACGATCAACGGCAAGTTTGGCGAGTTGGACTGGGTGCCAATTCAGTACATTCATCGTTCGACGCCCCGCCGGATGCTTATCGACATCTTTCGCAATTCCCGCATCGGCTTCGTCACCCCGCTTCGCGACGGCATGAACCTCGTGGCAAAGGAATACGTCGCAGCTCAAGATCCCGATGATCCAGGCGTTCTCATTCTATCGCGCTTTGCCGGTGCAGCTGAGCAGCTAACCGAAGCGCTCATTGTGAATCCTTACAACATCGAAGAGATGGCCGACGCCATCAAGATGGCACTCGATATGGGCCTGCAAGAGCGCAAGGAGCGCAACGAGGCTCTCCTTACTGCAATTCGCACGCAAGATACGTTTGACTGGTGCCGAACCTTCCTCAACACCTTAGAGAGCGTCCACGATCGCGAAGCGCGTTCTATGGGCGGCCCCACACCCGATGCGCTGCTGGAAGCGCAACAGGCGCCGCCGCTCGTACCTGCGCGCCCGCGTGCCGGCCAGAGCTAACACAGCGCCATACCGCCGGCCGGCAGACGCATGCCCAATTGTGAATTCCCCAACGCAAGTCCATCATCAATCCGACAAACAGCGAGCCGGCTCCAGCACGCCGGGGGAGCTGCCGAAAGGCGTAAAGATTATTGATAACGGGGCCGGCATCCTCGGAGGAGTGCGGACTTGGTAGCACCACACGGCAATACATTGTTAGGACAGCGAATGGCGCTGATTGTGAGTAGACAATGAAGGCCCTGACTGTCGGCGGAGCAATGATCGATACAATCGCTATCATCGATAGCGATCATATCGAGCGCATGTCGATGTTGAACGCGGAAAGCTCATTTCTATTGCTGGAGGAGGGCCGCAAAACAGAAGCGATCGACATCTCCATGCATTGCGGCGGCGGTGCCGTGAATACGTCGATAGCGCTGGCGCGGCTAGGCCTGGACGTTGCCACCATCGTGAAGCTCGGACGCGATGAGCGCGCTGAGACGGTCGTGGCGCGACTGATGGAAGAGGGTGTGTCGCCGCGCTGGGTGTGCCGCGATCGGCGCGCGCCGACGGGCGGCTCAGTGCTCGTTTCTTCTCACGAGCGCAACGCTGCGGTCTTCACGTTTCGCGGCGCCAATACGCTCCTAGATCCCAGCGATCTGCACGACGATGCATTTGGTGTTGATCTTGTCTACGTCTCCCACCTTTCGAACAAGTCCGCCGACCGATTTCCATTGATCATTGAGAAGGCGAAGGCGCACGGCGCACTCATCGCCGTCAACCCGGGCGTACGGCAATTGTCAGCGCGCGGCGACCCCGTCCACGAATGTCTTCCGCAAGTCGACATCCTTGCAATCAACCGAGCTGAAGCTGACGTCTTGGTCACAAGTCTCGTTGCGCAGTTCGGCGAAGGCGGCCAGACTCTGGCATTGGAGCACGACGAACAACCCCCGCCACTCGCTGCGCGCGGGCTCGGCAGCGGCGGTTTCGAAATGAGCTTGCCTAAGTTCCTTGGAGCTCTGCGCCAATTGGGCACGAAATGCATACTGCTGACCGACGGTCTCGGTGGCGCGTTCGTCTGCCAAAAGAATGAGATTCTGTTTTGTCCAGCATTTGATGCTGAGGTGGCGGGCACGGCCGGCGCAGGCGACGCCTTTGCGGCAACTTTTTCCGCATTTCTGGCTATTGGTCAGCCCAGCGAGACAGCGCTCAAGGCCGCGGCAGTCAACGCGGCCAGCGTCGTTTCCCATGTCGACACGCAGACCGGGCTCATGACGCGCGAGGACATAGAGGCGCGTCTTGAGGACGCGCCCGATTTTCCAGTGCGCAAATGGCAGCTATAACGCAAATTCTTTGCAACGACGGCTAACGGCGGTGGGAACATTTCGAGGATGCAGAAGGAGCAAAGCTTGCAGCGCGCAGATCGGGCCAAGGAGCAAGGGACTCCGGCAAGTGACATTCTTGCCGACACGACAAAGAAGTACGCGCTGTTTCTTGACGTCGACGGAACGCTTCTCGACATCGCGGCGACGCCCGACGCAGTCGTCGTGCCTGAGGGATTGGCTGATCTTCTCGGCCGCTTGTCGGAGGGCCTGGAGGGTGCGCTCGCCGTAATCACGGGGAGACGTTTACAAATCATCGACGCCTTGCTCGCACCTGAGAAGCTCGTGGGCGCGGGCGTTCATGGGGCGGAACTGCGCACTACGCCCGGTGGCGCAATCACGCCCGTTGCGGCGCCGATCCCGCAAGCCCTGCTTGCCGAGATGACGGAGTTGGTGCAAGGCTGGCCCGGCGTTCTCCTCGAGTTCAAAGGACCAGGTCTAGCTATTCACTACCGCCAGGCCCCAGCGCTGAAAGCCGACATTGAGGCCACGCTGAGAAGTCATCTCGAGCCTTACGCGAATGTGCTTGTCATTCTTCCAGGCAAGAAGCTGTTTGAAGTTGTTCCCGCCGGCTACTCCAAAGGGAGAGTGCTCTCGACGCTTGCCGAGCTTCCCTCCTTTCGCGACCGCGTGCCGATCGTGATCGGCGATGACGAGGGAGATGAGCCCGCGTTCGCGGCAGCCCAGCAGATGGGCGGCTATGCTTTGAAAGTAGCCGGCGAGCATTTCGGCCGTTCTGGCGTCGATCTAGATGGGCCAGCTGGTGTGCTCTCCTGGCTCGAAGGGCTCGCCAAGCGGTTGAAGGTTTGAGCCCGAACCCGCGCATCGCATCCAGCCGGCGGAATAGTCAGGCACGGCGGAGGGCAAAGACCCCGCGTCGCGGCGCGAAGAAGAACGTCAGCAGAAACACGAAAGCCTGGATCAGCACGATGCACGGGCCGGTGGCACCGTCGACGTGAAAACTGACAATTGTACCCACCGCGCTGGAACCGATTGCGACCGCCGCGGCGATGACCAGCATGCGTTCGAACCGGTCGGTCAGCAGATACGCTATGGCGCCGGGCGCGACCAGCATGGCTACGACGAGAATAATGCCTACGGCCTTGAGAGAGGCGACAATGGTAAGTGCCAGTAGCACCAACAGCGCATAGTGAATAAATCTAAGCGGCAGTCCGATTGCACGCGCATGCTGAGGGTCGAAGCAATAGAGCAGAAGGTCACGACGTTTGGCGAGCACCGCGAGCAGCGTACCGCCCGCGACGATACCGATCTCGACGAGATCGCGTGCCGTGATACCCAACATGTTGCCGAATAGAATGTGGTTGAGGTGCTGGTCTGTATCCACCTTTGTGAAGAGCACCAGCCCAAAACCAAACATGCCCGAGAACACGATGCCCATGACCGTGTCCTCTTTGACGCGGCTGTTGTCCTTCAAATAGCCCGTCATCAATGCGCACAACAGACCAGCAGCAAAGGCGCCCACGGCTAACGGCAGACCGAGAACAAATGCGATCACGATGCCTGGCAGCACGGCGTGTGAGACCGCATCGCCCATCAGCGCCCAACCCTTGAGCACCAGATAACAGGACAGCACCGAGCAAACGGCGCCAATAAAGATGGACGCCACGAGTGCACGTTGCATAAAGCCGTAGCTGAGCGGAACCGCGACGAAATCCCAGACGTCCATCATAGCGCGGGCTCCGAGGGTGCAGCAGCCCGGCGCCGTGCGGCGAGGCGCCCGTGTTTCGGGGCGAGAAAGAAGGCGGCCAGGAACAGCAGTGTCTGCAGCGTGACGATGACCCCGCCCGTGGCACCGTCAACAAAGTAGCTGATGTAGGCGCCGACGAAGCCGGTCGTTACCCCGAGGGCAACGCTCAAGACGAGCAACCGCCCGAAGCGATCGGTGAGCAGATAGGCGGTCGCGCCCGGCGTGACGACCATGGCGATGACGAGACAGGCACCGACGGTCTGTAGGGCCGCGACAGTGCAAGCGGCTAGGAGCGTGAAGAACAGAATCTTCAACGCCCAAGGGTTCAGCCCCACGGTGCGCGCGTGGCTTTCATTGAAGAACACGACCATCAGGTCGCGCCACTTGAGAATGAGGATTGTCAGTGAGACGCCAGAAATGATCACCACCTGCCAAACGTCCTCGTCCGAAATACCCAGGATGTTGCCAAGTGCGATCGTTTGAATGTTGACGGCGGTGGGATTGATAGAGGCCATCAACAGGCCGGCCGCGAAGAATGACGTGAAGACGAGCCCGATGATGGCATCCTCGCGCAGGCGCGTGTGCTGCTTAACGACGGCCATTCCAATCGCGGCGAGCAAGCCTGCGAAAAACGCACCTGCGGCATAAGGCACTTTCATAAGATACGCCGCGGCAACGCCGGGGACGACCGCATGGCCGAGTGCATCACCCATCAGCGACCAGCCCTTAAGCATCAGGTAGGCCGACAGGAAGGCGCAGACGCCGCCGACCAGCGCGCTGACGAACATCGCTTTCAGCATGTATTCGTAAGCGAAGGGAACGAGGAGCTCGCTCACGATTCATCCTCGCGATTCTTGCGGTGCAGGGGTTCTTCATCGCTGCGTTCGTCGCCATAGAACACCACCGGGCGTTCATCGTCGGAGAGCACGGTGACCCTGCGCCGGTCTTCATCGGCATGCAGCTCGCCCCCTTCAAGACGGAAGTGGCGCAAAACACCACCGAAGGCGCGCTCCAGGTTCTTCTGCGTGAAGGTCCGCGCGGTAGGGCCGGCGGCCAAAACCACGCGATTGAGCAGAACGACGTGGTCGCAGAAATCAGGCACGCTGCCGAGGTTGTGGGTGGAGACGAGCATGAGGTGGCCGTTCTCGCGCAACTGGCGCAGCAGGTCGACAATGGCGACCTCCGTCTTAACGTCGACACCGGTGAAGGGCTCGTCGAGCAGAATGATGCGGCCCTCTTGCGCGAGAGCGCGTGCCAAGAATACGCGCTTTTTCTGACCACCGGAGAGCTCACCAATCTGGCAATGGCGGTAGCCGCTCATGCCGAGCCGCTCGAGCGCTTCATCGACCTTGCGTTTGTCCTCGGCGGAAGGGATGCGCAGGAAGTTCATGTGGCCATAGCGGCCCATCATCACCACGTCCTCGACGAGAACGGGAAAGTTCCAGTCGACTTCCTCACTCTGCGGGACATAGGCAACATAGCCGCGCTTGAGCGCCTCAGCTGCGGGCAGGCCCGCGATACGCACCTCGCCGTGGCGCGGGTCGACGAACCCCATGATAGCCTTGAAAAGGGTGGACTTGCCGCTGCCGTTGACACCGACGAGACCGCAGATTGTGCCGGGGCCTAAGTCGAACGACGCATCGCGCAGGGCGACGACGCCATTGGAGTAGGCAACGGTCACATCGCGCACCGACAATGACGCGGCAACATCTGCCTTCGCGATGCTGGTTCTTGGGCCCTTTGCAGCAACGAGACTCATGTGCCAAAGCCCTTGGCGATTGTGGCGACGGTCACCCGGAGCAGATCGAGGAACGACGGCACAGGTCCGCCCGCCTCGCTCAACGAATCCACGTAGAGCACGCCACCGTAGCGCGCACCAGTCTCTTTGGCGACTTGGCGCGCGGGCTTATCGGAAACCGTGCTTTCGCTGAAAACGACGGGGATCTTGTTCTTGCGCACCTCGTCGATGACGTGGCGAACTTGGCGCGGCGTGCCCATTTGATCGGCGTTGATCGGCCAGAGATAGAGCTCGCGCATTCCGTAGTCTCGGGCGAGATAGCTGAACGCACCCTCGCTGGTGACGAGGTATCGCTGCTCCTTAGGAATTGCAGATAGGCGCTTTCGTAAAGGCACATCCATCGCCTTGAGCTTGGCCGTATAGGCGGCAGCGTTAGTGTTGTAGGTCTCGGCGTTGTCGGGATCGTGCTTCACGAGAGCCTTGCGGATGTTTTCAACATAGATGACGGCGTTCGTTGGTGACATCCACGCGTGCGGATTGGGCTTGCCCGTGTAGGCACCTTCGCGGATGCCCATGGGATCGATGCCGTCGCTGACGACGACGCTCGGCACGTTCTCGACGTTGTTGAAGAACTTCTCGAACCACCGTTCCAGGTACAAACCATTCCAAATCACCAGATCGGCCGACTGCGCCTTGACGATGTCTCGGGGAGTGGGGCGGTATTCGTGGATCTCGGCGCCTGGCTTGGTAATCGATTCCACGATGGCAGCGTCGCC
Source organism: Hyphomicrobium sp. (assembly GCA_030609245.1). Lineage (GTDB taxonomy): Bacteria > Pseudomonadota > Alphaproteobacteria > Rhizobiales > Hyphomicrobiaceae > Hyphomicrobium_A. Next base: position 716 of record JAUWCP010000003.1, on the reverse strand, counting down.
GGCAACATTTTGTGCGATGTCCTGAATGACGGTGAAGGTCGTCACGACGCGAAGGGGCTTCTTGGCTCCGTCGGCCGTGGCGGCGTGCAACGGCAATACGACGAGCGCGGCCGCCAGGGCCGCGCATGTGAACCGCACAAAACTTTCCTGCCTTGAACTCAGCATTCCACCTCCGGGGACCCCCGCATGCGGCCCGATCCGGGCCAGCCAGCGTCGCAACTGCTTCGGTCTTGTTGCGAATGATTTGCAACTGCAAAAATAGCTGCTGCCCTCCTCATAGTCAAGACGGCGGCCAAACAGCCGCAGGAGAGCGGAGCGCGAGGCTGCCCAGCCCGAACCTCTCAAAGGTGAAGCGATGCGTTTTTGGAACGGGTGGGGATGGGATGGAAAACCCGAAACTGCAGAATCGAAGCGCTATGTGTGGCGCACCTGCAATTCTCATGAATTGGCGGTGCGCGGAGATGTCGGTGGCTTCGGCGCAGGCAGCCAGTTCTCATGGAACGCGCTCGCAGCCTACAGCTGGGACTTTGCCGTTCGCACCGGCGTCACCTATTCCGGTGTCTTAGGATATCGGGCGCTTTACGTTGACTACGAACAGGGATCCAGCCGCAACAAGTACGCATACGATGTGCTGACCCACTGGCCGATCCTCGGGATCAGCATGGGATTCTAAGCATTCTAAATAGAAATCGTCAGAGCAGGAAGCGTGGACGTAC
>JAUWCP010000073.1 GCA_030609245.1 Hyphomicrobium sp. | reverse complement strand
CATCAACAGACCGTCGCAATAGAATTTCCTGCGCCAACACGTTTTCAGGGAGGTCGGCATGCCTACTTTTTCGATCGGCGACTGCATCCGGTTCGGTTGGGAGACATTCAAGAAGCGCCCCGGCATCCTCATCGGCGCCATCGTCCTCACGACGTTAATTCCGTCTATTCCCGGCATCCTGGTTCCGTCGCCCGAAGTCATGCCTGGGGTCCCGCCGCCACCCCCCACGAGCGCAGAATTGATCGCGGTGCTGGCCAGCTTGGTGCTCGGAATATTTACTGCGATGGGGATGACCACGTTGGCCCTGCGCGCGCACGACGATATCGCTAGCGTGAAGATCGGTGACCTCTGGAATCCTCAGCCGTTCTGGCGCTTTCTGGGCGCACAGTTTCTTGTCGCTATCATCATATTCGTTGGTTTGCTCTTGCTCATTGTGCCGGGGATCATCGCCGCGTTGGGACTGCTCTTCGTGACGTTCGTCGTCATCGACCGCGGGGCCGGCCCGATCAACGCCTTGAAAGAGAGCTGGCGCATAACAAATGGCAACAAGTGGCAGTTGTTCCTGTTCGGCCTGGTGCTGATTGGGCTCAACCTGCTGGGTTTGCTGGCGCTCGTGATCGGTATTCTCGTCACGGCTCCAATCACCTGGCTCGCGGCGACGCACGCCTATCGGACACTTGCATCCCAAGCCGAGGCTTAGACCTCGGGTCAGCTATGTCGCGAATGTCGAAACGACTGATCGTCGGAGTGCGTCGGTCGTCCATGTGTAATGCCTCATCTTTCTCGCGCCCTTCACGCTTGCGCGATAGGGGGTGCTGCGCAGGCCATTTGAACCGGCCATCCTCGCACTGCACCTCACAGGCATTCGAGGAATAGCTTGCCAATCTCAAATTGCGAGCAATACAAAACATCAGTAATCAGAATCGTTCCCCGACCCTCTTCTCCTTCCGCACGCGAAACGCTCATGCTAATTTTTTGCGGCAACAGCGTATCGTTGGGGGGAGTTGATCATGCGAGTTTGCGCTTGGCTGTTCGCCGCGTTAGCTGCGATCACGCTGCCCGGCTGCCAGATAAATCCTGCGCCCTCTGACGAGATTACGTTGCACGACGACGAGTTTCGCCCCTTCGTCGAATATGCGACGAGGAAGATACGCTTATCATCTTACCCGGATCTCATCTTCCTCAGGCTCGTTGCCCGTATCGACCGCAAGACAGGAAAAACGACGACACTCGTAAGCTTAGTGGTCGGATACCGGGCACGCCACATGAGAAAGTACCAAAGCGCCCGCAATGCTCGCGCCGAAGTCTTGCGCTTTTACAAGCCTTCGCGTCATCGATCGTGTGAGAAGCGTGCGTGCACAGTGGATGAGGCATTGATGATCGAAATTCCTGAGACCGAGCTGCGTCGAGCCCCACCGGACGGCTACAAACTCAAGGTCTTCGCTCGCGACGGCAGTGATATGCTGGTCGCCATTCCACGGGGCGCGATCGAGCGGCTGTTTGCGAAGATCGACAAGCAGCCGCGCCCTCCTTACGCCGCCCGCAAGCACGCCGCGGAGTGAGTGCTAAATGAGCACCGCATGTGATGACGACACGGAGCTGACCCGTGCACACCACCTCACCCTCGAAGCTCCTGGCCCTCGGCTTCATCGCCGGCTTTGCCGCGACGCTCATCTTCCACCAAAGCGTCTGGTATCTGCTCATTCAGGCCGACATCATCCCCGCCGGCCGGACTGCCTGGCCTATGGACCCCACAGCACCGCTCGGCGTGCCAAACATCATATCGAAAGCGTTCTGGGGCGGTCTTTGGGGCGCGGCGCTCAATCTCGCATTAGGTCACTTGCGCGGGCCGGCCTATTGGCTCGCGTGGAATGCCGTCGGCGCGCTCGCGCTAACGCTCGTTGCTTTTTTCGTGGTTCCCCATCTTAAGGCGCAGCCCATCCCGGTGCTCTGGCCGCCCTTCGCCATCGGCTGCCTCCTCAATGGCGCATGGGGTTTCGGCACGGCATTATTCTTGCGAGCGATGGGAGTTGGCCGGGAGTGACACTTAGAAAGCGCCACTTGCCCTGCTTGCCCTAGGTAGAGAGTCGTCAGGCTATGCGTGGCCGCGCACGGCGACCTTCACCGTTTGCGCAGCACCTGAGGTGGCGCCGGCCTTGTCGGCCACCACCACGTCGAAGCTCGCATCCGGCGTATCGGTCCCGTCATGCAGGAATAGGACGCTACCTTTTTCGAGATCGGCCTGCGTGAAGGTCTCGACTGCACGCTCCGGCTCATTGGTCAGCGTCACGCGCCCATTGCGCGCACCCGAAACCGCGAAGGTGAGGTTGTGCGCTTTGTCATCGGGGTCGAGCGCGTTGAGATCCTGAAGTGTAATACGCACGGACCGGCCCTTGGCGACAGCGAGGTCGAGATCGCCACCGATCGTAGGTGGAATGTTGCGCAACTCCGCAGTCAGGTCTCCGCCAAACTCCATAGCAAGGCGCCCGTACTGGACGTTCCCGCTAACAGAGCCCGTGCTGCGTACGCTCATAAGCTGCCGCACGGCGATTTCGCCCTGCAGCGTGCCGTAGATCTCGGCACTTTGGACATCTATCGTCCCATAGCAGCGCCCGCCCGGTCGAACGATGAGATTGTCGCCGACGATAGTGCCTTCGACGTATCCGCAAATCTCGATGCGGCCGCCGTTGGTGATTTCACCCTTAAGGATAGTGTCCTCATTGATGAGGAGTATGCGGTTACTATCGTCCACTGGATTTCCCCGTTTAGAAGCGAATAGAGCGGTTAAGATGGGCGATGAATAAGCCGGCTTCTGGGCAACGGGGCGGACATAGCCGCGCTAAGGATGGTTAACTGCGGCCGCCCATCTCAGGTGCCGGCCGGGCATCCCACATGCCTGGCCACATGCCTGGCAAGCAAAGCGCCATTTGCCAGACACACTGTTGCAGCAATCATCACGCCCCCTGGCACCTTGCCAGAAGCCACCGGCAGGGGCCTTGCGGGCAACTTCGCCCATGGACGGCTTTCGCGCATTGCCTTTTAGGAGGTTGAGATGACTGGCTTGGTGAGATTTTGTGCGGTGGCGATCGCGGCCGCCGGGTTCGCCACCCTCACGTCAGGGGGCCTACGGGCCGAAGAGTGCAAGACATTTGGTTCGGTTGGCAGCGGCCTGAGCAAAAGCATCGCAACACTCATGGCAAAGCAAGGCGCCATAAACATCTCCGAAGCGCGAGGCTTCAAGCCTCAAGGCGAGGCTAAGCTGATTTCCTGCGAGGACGCTGGGATCTTTGGGACCGAGTGCAAGGCTAGCGTGCGCGGTTGCAAGGGGCGCAACTAAAGGGACTCCGCGCGGGTCCGTTTGGCAACGCAGGCGGTGCCTCCGCTGCCTCGCTCAACAAGCATTTGAAGGCAAAAAGCATCGCGGCCGCCGCCTCAATCGACGCTGCGGCGGGAGAATTTCGTTACTCTGCGACACAATTTTCACAACGCCGGCCGCGGGCGGGCTTGCCGCACAACCCATTGATTGTCCGACCCAAGACTGATCTCGCCTTCTCGAAAACGGCCATTCTGTCCGGTTTGCAATTAGAATATCCACAAGAATGCCCTTGAATGTGGCTGGGCCGCCACATAGTTTGTGCGGACAGTTGGTATGCGTCGAGTATCTGCCGTGCTTCATGTAATTGAGCTGCGTACTGCAAAAACGGCCTCCAAGACCTCCGAGGCGCCAGAGGCTCCACCTCTGGATGCCGCAGAGGCTGGGCGGGACGTACGCACCCTTTCGGCCGGTGACTTTCTCTTCCAAGAAGGCGAACCGCGCACGCACGCCTTCCGCATCGAAAGCGGAGGCATTTGCGTTTACAAGACCTTGCCTGACGGCGGCCGGGATGTGCTCGAGTTCGCTTTTTCAGGCGATCTCGTCGGGCTTGGCTATCACGACAACCACGTGGCCACCGCGCAAGCTACAACGCAAACGAGCGTAAGCTGCCTTCCAAGCACCGCGAAGGAGCCTGTCACCGAGAAGAGTCGGCCGGCAAAGGCAGAGGTCAGTACGGCAATTGAGCGCGAGGCCGCTGTGATACGCGAAGCGGTCGTCTCTGCATGCAAGACGCGGCCCATTGAGCGTGTTGCCGCGCTGTTCGTCACGCTTTCGCACTTCAATAGCTATGAAGGCCGCGTACCGGACATCATTACCGACTCGCTGAAATGTGGCGTCGTGGCCGGGTATCTGAATATGAGCCTCGATCTGCTCACGGCCCAGCTCACCGAGCTGGAGGCCCAAGGCCTTATCGAGCCCGCCGCCAACGGTTTGCGCCTAAAGGACCTGCCGGCGCTGGAGAAGCTCGCCGACGGCGCGGCCTAAAACCGCGATTCGCGGCACGTCCGCCTTTCCAGATCCAAGCAAGCTCTTGCCCTTCGCACGCGCAGGCGGCAGGTTTGTCGACATTCACGAGCCAATGACTGTTGGATCGACCCGAATCGCCATGCACGACCTTAAGCGTTTGAAGCCCGGTCTCGTCGGCACAGCCTCGATGCAGGTCGGCGACGAGCACACGGCAGCGAGTCTGGGAAGCGGCCGCGCGCCCGTGCTCGCAAGCCCCATGATGATCGCGCTGATGGAGGCCGCCGCTGTCGACTGCGTGGAGCGCTACTTACCCGAAGGGCTGGAAAGCTTAGGTATTCGTGTCGAGGTCGAACACTTGGCTGCTACGCCGCCGGGGTTCACGGTCACTGCCACCGCGGAGCTCTTGGAGGTGAGCGGCCGTAAGCTCATTTTCCGAATCGAGGCGCGTGACGCCCGCGAAATCGTGGGCAAGGGCACGCATACCCGCGCCGTTGTTGACGCAGTTAGTTTCCGGAGCAAGGCCGAAGCGAAATTGCCGCTCCATTAGTTTCCGCCACTCTGCGGCAGGACACACGAGTCATCAAAATTGCCCGAGATTTAGCCATCGCGCTTGCGCCTTAGGGGCAAAACTCCGCACAATCCGTTAAGAATCAAGGGACAGGCCGGATCATGGCAATCTCGGAGATGAACAATGCGTGCAATACTGGCAACAGCTCTGATCGGCGCCGTCATCTTCGGCGCCCCACACGCTCTTAACGCCGCTCCCAAGGCGAAGAACCCTGAAGCGCAGCAGACAGGAATGGGCCCGGCCGCACCTGCGGTTGCGAAGCAGTCCTGTCCGGGCAACGATGACGCGCTTGGCGTGGCACGCGTGGTGGAAATCGACACCACAGGCGGACCCGGCTTCGGCTTTCAGAACTACAAGGCATATGACTTCCTCAATCCGAAGGAGGTCGTGCTCACCTTCGACGATGGGCCGCTTCCCAGACACACCAGAACCATCTTGGCCGCGCTCGCCGCCGAGTGCACCAAGGCCACATTTTTCTCGGTAGGCAAGCTCGCAGCCGGGTACCCCGAAGTGTTACGCGAGGTCGTCAAGAGCGGTCACACAGTCGGCGCACACACGGTGACGCATCCCAACCTTGCAAAGATGCCAATGGACAAGGCGAAGGCCGAAATCGAGAAATCAGTCAGCATCATCAGCCGTGCTGCCGGTGCACCCATGGCGCCCTTTTTCCGCTTCCCGTACCTCAGGGATTCGCGCGAGCTGCTGCAGTATCTCGGCAGCCGCAACATTGCCGTCTTCTCGACCGATATGGACAGCTTCGATTTCAAACGCCGAAGCCCCAAGAGGCTCATCAAGAACATCATGGCGAACCTCGACAAGAGGGGCAAAGGCATCCTTCTGATGCACGACATCCAGCCCAATACGGCCAAGGCGATGCCCCAGCTTTTGAAAGAGCTCAAAGCCAAGGGCTACAAGATTGTTCACCTTACGCCCAAGGCGCCTGTGGTCACGCTCGTCGAATATGACAAGCTGATCGAGAAGGATGTCAGGGGCTTGGCGGCTGGGCACCAGCGTCCGCTCTCCAGCGTGGTGCGCACGATCATCGGTGGCCAATGAGGCATTGCGGCGCAGCCCGCACCGCCTCGGCCCGTAGTGTGGCAGACTCGCAAGAGTTCGCAGCATGCAACTGGTCGAGATCGTTCCAATGTCGAAAACGATTCGGTTAGCACTCCTCGCAGCACTTTCTGGGCTTGGGCTTTCCATCAATAGTGCTGCGTTGGGGGCACCGTGCACAAACGACGACTTCGCGGCCGCGATCGATTCTTCGGGCGCGGCCTTGAGATCCTTCAACGCCGGAGCATTGCCCACACTCAAGGACAAGCTGCGCCAGCTCAAAGACAAGAAAGGCTGGGCCGACGCGGGCTACGAGGAGAAAGTGCTGCAAAGCGTGCGCGATAAGCGCACTGCCGAGTACGATGCGAAAGCCAAGGATCTGATCGTCAAGATCGATACGCTTGGAAGTCCACCTTCAGAACAGATCCCCGATTGCTCAAAACTTGCAGAGCTCAATGCTGCGGGTCTGGAGTTGCTCGCGGTCATGAAGGCGAAGTCGGCCTACACACTGGCCAAGCTCGATGCTGCAATCGCCGAACATGACAAGCCGATAGTGCCAGCTTCCAAGACGGCGGAGACGCCATCTGCAACAAAACCACCGAGCGAAAATTCCGCCAAACCTGACGTCGCGACGGCAAACCCACCTCCTCCTCGCGCCACGGCGGCCCCAGCAAAGGTCCCAGCAAGACGCCAATCGGAATCGTGGAGCACGGAAACAAAACCGCAGTCTGCCACCGAGGTCGACACAGCCTGGGCTCCAGTGCCGCCGCCTCTGTCCCAAACCACCGGGAAAGCCGCGCAAGGCTATTCCATCGACGAGGTCCGCAAGATCACGCACGGATTCTTTGGCACCATCTCCACAAACCTGGCCAGCGTCATCGAATACGCCTTCAGCAAGTCTGGCCGGCCATCGGCGTATGTGCTCGGCAAGGAAGGTGGCGGCGCGTTCCTCGCCGGCGTACGTTATGGCTCTGGAACGCTTTTTATGCGCTCAGGCGGCAAGGAAAAGATTTACTGGCACGGACCATCGCTCGGCACGGATTTCGGTGCGGCGGGATCGCGCACAATGTTTCTAATTTACCGGTTGAATGAGCCCGAAGACCTCTATCGCCAATTTACGGGCGTCGATGGCTCGGCCTATTTCGTTGGCGGGGTCGGTATCACGTTCTTGAAGGGCGGAAAGGTAATCATGGCGCCTATCCGCTCTGGCATTGGACTGCGACTTGGCGCGAACTTCGGATATATCCGCTTCACGCCCCGGCCGACTTGGAATCCGTTTTAAATGCGGTTTAGCAAGAGCTACCGCCCTCACTCGTGAGGGCGGCGGCGTGATCACTCGCTTCGATTAATAACCACTACTATAGCGGCGGCGGCGATAGCGGCGCCTGCGCGGCGGCTGGTAGCTATAGGCCGAAAAGAACCCAAAGGGTTGATAGCTCGGTGATGCCTGATAGCGGCGGCGCGGCCGGTGGTCGCGCACCATTGGCGAAGATGGCGGCGTGCCACGAACCGTGATCTTCGTCAGCCCCTTCCCATGCTTGTTCACGAGGTTATAGAATTTCTTCGCATTCGCAATCCGCAACCGCATGCACCCGTGCGACGCCGGACGGCCAAGCCGCCCCACCGCACTCGTCCCATGCACGGCGTAGCCCTTGTGGAAGAACACCGAATAGGGCATCGGCGAGTTATAGTACTGCTTCGAATAGTGCATGCGCTCGGTCCACTGGGGTTTGTAAATCCCAACCGGCGTGACATACCCGCCGCCTGCCGACGAGATCTTCCACTTGTAAAGAACACCCGCCTTGTCGGTCAGCGTCAGCCTTTGAGTCGTCAAATCGATGTCTGCATACAACGTTGGTTCGGGCGGGCCAAGGGGCGCAGCCTGCGCCACTTCCTCAACCGTCCCCATCTCAACGGCTGCCATGAGTGTGGCGTCAGCCGCCTGGTGACCCTTCAGCTCAACAGCTTCTTCCTCGATGGGCGCGATAACCGACACGTCGGTCGACAGCGAATCCAACTCGGACACCGAGGGTTGCAACACTGGAGCAGATGAATCAGTTGCAGCTAGTACTAACGGTGACTCTGCAACTGCTGATGTTACGAAAAAACCGGCGACAATCGCCGCACACAACACACGAAAGAAGCCCATAAGATTTAGTCTCCACCCCAGCTGTGGTCCCAATCATTGGCCCCACCATACAAGTGCGACGTCTGACGAAAGCTTAACGCCGATGCTGTTTTAGTTCAACGAATTACGAGGTGCTCACAACCGACCTTCGACCAAAGCGCAAGTTGTGTTACCCGCCAAATACAAATGACACGTTTGTATCCTCATTGCCGTGTTTTGCGCCGCAAACTCATATATGCGTCTAGTGCCTGCGCCTGCCGATGATCGACAATCGGGCCGCAGTAACTTTTTCTCAACTTGTGACTTGCCGCTTTGAGAGCCTCGGCTGATAGCATCCAGGGCTTGTGAATGTCTGGAGCAGAAAGCGCGACGATCTCTGGAACCCAGCGCCTAGAGCAAGATCGTTCTTGATGGAATCACTTGGCCTTCGCCCGGGAGGTCTCCAGCAAGAACGTGAATCTTGCTCTAAATCAAAAGTGTAGAGACTGATTCACGTTTCACTTGGACGCAATTAGCGCCTCCAAGTGAAACGATCAGGCTCTAGGTGGCTCCACATCGAGAACGTAGATCGGCAACACTGGCGCACCGTTCTTGGCCGCCGAATCCGGACAAGCGAACCCTCGGCGCCGAATGGATCGCTCAGGAGCTCGCAACGCCAAATTATTGGAATAAGAGCTGGAACAACGTCTTGGGCTTTCTACGACGGCGCTTGGGCCGAGAATGCTCCGACTGCGCGTCGTACTGTGCCCAGGGTCCACCCCACGGACTGCCAAATCCAAACGGGCCCGAATTGCGGCGCCGGCCCCTTGCCCGAACGGTGCGCAGGACGAACTCGTCGGTTGCCCCGTCGACACTCGCCACCACAACGCGATCGTGTTGCCAAGTCCATGTTGAAACTCTTTGGCCTTGACGATGCGGCTCGATCGCGATCACCTTGTTTTTGTGAAGATCTAGGATCGCAACCTGCTCAACCTTTTCGGGCCCCTTGGGACCCGCCACGACGCCGGCACTGAAGCGCAACGTCCCGACGCCCGAAAGAGGACGCCGTCTAATTTCCCATTCGAGCAGCCGCGGCTGCCCTTCACCGGCCATCTCCAATGGGACGCGCAGGCGCCGGTACCGTTTGCTCACGGCGTAGTATCGGGACCCGCGCGTAACAACTTTCCAATCCTTTATGCCCAGACCGTCGATCACACGGTCCTCTTGGTCACCAAGATCCGCGCCCAGCCGCTTCAGCCCATTGACCGCGAGCGTGAGGCTCGGCTTGGCCGCGATCGCCCGCTTGTAGTCTGCGATCGCATCCTCAATTCGTCCCTGTGCTTCCGCAATCTCGCCTCTGGCCCAATGTGTTTCTGCGCCTTCCGGATCGAGCTTCACCGCGGTCTCCGCGTCCCTCAGCCCGACGTCGGCCTGCCCACTCTGTTTGTAGACAACCGCCCGGTAAGCGAACGCAACGCCTGAACGTGGATTAAGCTCAATTGCACGATTGAGATCAGCGAACGATTTTTCGAACTTGCCAACTAACCCGTTTGCCAGCCCGCGCGCCGCATAGTTGCCGGCCATGCTCGGATTGAGCTCAACGGCGCGCGAAAAGTCCTTCAGCGACGACGCCACATTGTCCATCGCCAGGTAGGCTTGCCCGCGCAAAAGATAGAGCTCGGCGTTGCCGACATCGAAAGCGATAGCGCGTGATAGATCCTCGATCGCATCCTGATGCTGGCCGATATCGAGCTTCGCTTCCGCACGGTTGCGGTAGGCTGCCGCAAAACGCGCATCCGCGTTCACCGCGCGCGTGAAGTCGCGAATGGCGGCATG
>JAUWCP010000189.1 GCA_030609245.1 Hyphomicrobium sp. | reverse complement strand
GCAGCTGCTTGGCGCTATGGCCAGCACCAAAGTCACCAAAGCCAAGATCGGCGGCATCGACTGCGACCCCAAGCAGGCGAGCGAAGCCTCCGCTATGATATTTACGCTCAATATGGGCGCCAAGGCGTTCAACATAAACTGTGCCGGCGGCGAGCGCCTTGAGGCCAATAAGGGCGCCGATCAACTCTTCGGCTTTGCACGCAGGTGCCTTGCTGACTCGGGTTTGCCAAGCCAAGAGACGAGCGAGCTACGCACTCAGATCAACATCGCTGAACTCAATCGCGATGACAAAGCCCACCGTTTCGTCGTGACGTGGAACGCCTTCCAGGACGGCAACCGCCTCGCCTATCTCGCACTTGGAATCGCCGTCGCAATTGACTTGCTCGTCTTCATGTCGGGTCTATTCGGCGCCAACGCCGTGCGCTCGCCCCTGTCAGACGTGCCGAGTTTCAAAGCGCGCACGGCCCAGCAGCTCGAAGCGATCGTCGAGAATGCGTTGCTGCCCGATACCTTCGAGACGGCCCGGCTCACCTTGCAGTCGCTGCGTCCCATAACCAACGTCTCGGGCTTCATGGCCGAGGTGCGCCCCGAGCAGCTCGACCCGCATTCGGCTGGGCGCGTGCTCGCCGTGCTCAATGCCGGTACCACGATCCACGCGGTCGAATACGATGAAGCGCGCCAGCGCTATCTCGTGCGCTCAGAACTCTTTGAATTTCTCTCTGTGGTCGCCAAGAGGGCGTTTGAAGCAAGCGACCATCACGTCAACTTGGCAGAGTTGGAAAAAATCATTGTCGTGTCGCTACTTCCCGATCTTAGCCAGAACGCGGACACGGTGCTCCACTACATTCACCCGATCAGCGAGGATCGGGGCTTCACCGGCGAAATCAAGTTCGATGAGGTCGTACCCGAGCACATCCGCGTCGTTCGCAGCACATTGAATGCCGGCGCAACCCTCAACCGCGTGCAACGGGCCGGCAAGGATGCCACGCATTACTTCGTGCATCGCGATTTTTATCGGACGCTGGCCGTTATTCGCGCACGCACGTTGATGAGCGACTATGGGCAAAAGCAAATCGAGTCGGCAGCGCCAGAACAAACGTTCGGCGGCGCGCTCAATGAACCGTCGAAAGCGATCGAACACAAGCGCGACGACGATGGTGAGGCCGAACCGGCAGCGAGCCGGATAGATGCACTCGATGAAATGGCGGCTGAACGAAGGTTTCAGTACCTCGTTGACCTTCTCGATGCTCTGCAACTTGATCCAACGACCTATGAGCAATGCTCCGGGCCGGCCTTCAGCGCGGCCGTGGCCGCGAACGAAGCGCTTTCTCGCGCTCGCAGGAGCAACCAGCTGCTCGATAAGGCGCTCGCAGCGCGCGACGAGCAAGCGCACAGATCACTCGATGAGGCCTTTTCGCTATCGAAGGGTAAGCTGAGGCCTGACCAGGACCGGGAGCGGCAGCTTCTCAGAGACGCCTACCAGGAGATAGCGAAGTACTGGCACGTACTGATGCTGTTCCCGAACGGTCCCTACGAGGATGTTCTTAGGGTCCTGGTCGAAGAGCTGGAAACCGATGCCGGTGCCGGCACACTATCGACGGATGATGCCGCCCTCTATGGCATCGCGCGCACGCTTGTCGACGCCTTCAAGGGCAATGGCCGCGGCAACGAGTTCTCGTGGCGCCGCCTTGAAGGAGGCTTCAATCAAGCTTTACACGGCAGCCACACGCCCGTCGCTTTCAGTGACGACAAGCGGACGATTAACTAATTCGCGGCGTTCGTTTCGCTTTCCGGTCCTCGGGTTGCTGATGCGGCCAGTAGAGTTCTTCTCTTTTCTGTCACGAGACAATCGCGTTTTCGCCACGCCGTGAGCCCGCTTCCGCCGTGCACTGAAGTTAGTGTCCTCCTCTATTCTCGAATGAGGAGCATTCTCAACATGCCTATGATCCGCCATGCGGCCGCCGCGCTAAGTCTGGCCGCACTGATGGCTTTCGCAACACTTCCCCCGCCCGCAACCACCGCCGAAATCAAGCTCGACGCCGAGCTTGGCCAGTCCGTATTGCCAACGAAGAACGCAGGCCACGTCTACTTGCGCTTAAGCCTCAAGAGCTTGGCCGCCGCTGATCGCGACCGGCGCACACCTGTTAATGTTGCGATCGTTATCGACCGATCCGGCTCCATGAACGGCCCGCGCATTGCCGCCGCGAAGGAGGGCGCACGCGTGGCACTCGATCGGCTCTCCTCCGACGATACGCTAGCGCTGGTTTCCTACAACCATAATGTCGACGTGCTCAGTCCAGCCGCCCCGCTGGGGAATTCGCGCGCAAAGTTGAAGCGTGCCATCAATGGGTTGCGGTCCGGCGGCACAACCGCGCTTTATGACGGAGTCAAAGAAGGCGGCCGCCAGATCGAAGCCTTCCTTTCCGATAACAACGTCAATCGCGTCGTCCTGCTATCCGACGGTCTGGCCAATGTTGGACCGTCCTCGCCAAGAGACCTTGCAAGACTCGGCCGCAAGCTCGCCTCCAAGGGCATCTCTGTTAGCACCATTGGCCTTGGCCTCGACTACAACGAGGATCTGATGCAGCGGCTCGCCGCCGCCAGCGACGGCAACCACGTGTTCGTTGAGCACCCGAGTGACTTGGCGGAGGTGTTCGACCGGGAGTTCGGCGATGCGCTTTCGGTCTCGGCCCGCGACATCACCATTATCATCGAATGCAAGCTCGGGTTTAAGCCCACACGCATTCTAGGCCGCGACGGCGAAATCGACGGCAACCGCATAAAGGTGAAGCTCAACCAACTGCAAGCCGAGAACGAGCGCTACGTCGTTGTCGAGCTTGCCGCTCCTGAGAACCACAGTGAAGGCGACGCCGACGTGGCCGACATTAAGGTCGAATACCTTGATCTCGACCGGGACGGCGCGCCGGCCCGCATCGAATCGCGGCCGAGGGTGCGTTTTTCTGCAAATAAGGAGGAGGTCGACGACAGCCTCAACAAAACCGTCATGAGCCAGGTCACCGAGCAGATCGCGACCGAGCAGAGCGAAAAGGCGGTCAAGCTGCGCGACAAGGGCGACATCGCCGGTGCACGCAAACTCTTGAATGATAACGCTGCCTACATCAAGCGGTCTTACGAGCGGTATGGCTCGGGGGCTTCGGCGGCACCGGCCGCTACGATTGGCATGCTCAATGAGCTTGAGAAAAAGAACCGGCAGGCGGCGCAAAGCCTCGACGCTGACAGTTGGGCGCGCACACGCAAATCAATGCGCCACGACCAGCACAAAGCCAAGGTACAACAAAGCTACTGATGCAAAGCATACGGTGTCTGACCGGGAGGGTCAGACACCCTCTTTTGGTCACATCTCAAATGGAACGACCGTCTGGCGCTGCTCGCCCAGACCGTCGATGCGCAACGTCATCACGTCGCCGGCCTTCAAGTATTCGCGCGGTTTCCTGGCCGAGCCTACGCCCGGCGGCGTGCCCGTGGTCACCACGTCACCGGGATCGAGCACCATGAATTCCGTGATGTATGCCAGCAAAAACGGGATCGAGAAGATCATCGTGCTGGTCGAGCCGGTCTGCTTGCGTTCGCCGTTGACGTCGAGGGACATCGCCAGATCGTGCACGTCGGGAACTTCATCCGGCGTGATAAGCCACGGCCCCAGAGGTCCAAACGTCTCAGCCGACTTGCCCTTTAACCACTGTCCGCCACGTTTCACCTGGAAGCGCCGCTCGGACACGTCATTGCAAATGCAAAAGCCCGCAATGTGGGCCATGGCATCCTTTTCCTCCACATAACGTGCCCGCGTGCCGACGACGAAAGCGATCTCGACCTCCCAATCCATGTTGACTGAATCTTTGGGATGCATGACGTTGTCATAGGGGCCGACGATACAGTTTGCTGCCTTGCTAAAAAGGATCGGCTCGGCGGGGATGTCCTGTCCCGTCTCCTTGGCATGGTCCGCAAAGTTTAGCCCTACGGCGACAAAGTTGCGCGTACCGGCAACGGGCGCACCGAGCCGGGCGCCAGCTGGTGCGAGCGGCAACGATGCCGGATCTATGGCACGCAGTTTGTCGAGCGAAGCCGGAGAGAGAGCGCTGGCAGCGAAGTCGGACAGATGGGCGGACAAATCGCGGACCGCACCGTCCGCATCGACGAGGCCGGGCCTTTCCTCGCCCAATTTACCGAAACGCACTAGTTTCATTGGTCAAAGCTCACGCGGGCGGTTGAGGGAAAACGGCGCGTGCCGTCTTGGGGGCGGGGCGACTGGCGGAGAGCGAGAGGATCGCCAATAAACCGTTGTTTCTGCTGGTTATTTCGCGATTACAGGCGCATGTGTATCACCCTTTTGTCTCACTGCCAAGGGGGTCAGAGACGGCGCATCGTCATCAATGGATCGTTGAACACCAAACGCCAGGAAGCCTGCCGGCTGCGGTGGCCCTGCCTTTGCTGTCGACGATACGGCAACGGCGTCGCTTCGATGCTCGAATGCTGATCGCCTGAAACAACGGGCCCGGCAAGGTTTCCCCTGGCGGGCCCGTCGGTATGTGGCTGTTCCATAAGGAACAGCGCCATTGCGCCCCTCACCGCATGATCAGCCTCAGAGACAAACACCAAGCTGAGACACAGCGATCAATCGACTGAGGACACAATGACCCGCACAATTCTCGCCATCGCCACAGCATTTCTCGCCGTAATGACTGTTTTTGCCTCGGCTGCAGAAGCGGGTTGCATCTCATGCGAGCACGTCCCTGTCGTCGTTCGCGGTTCGCTGACGTCCGACACGGCAACGCGCTACACAAAGAAGCGCTTCTACGCTCGGTCCATCGCCAGGGCGAAGGCCAGAGCTAGGGCGAGGGCCATCGCCGCGGCCAGGGCCAAAGCAAAGGCGAGAGCTATTGCCGCGGCTAAGGCCAAAGC
>JAUWCP010000010.1 GCA_030609245.1 Hyphomicrobium sp. | reverse complement strand
CTGTCTTTGACTTGCGCCAGAAGCTTGCGGCCGAGTTCACGGGGACCGGCTTTCTCGTAGGAACCGTGGTTGGTTCGGGCATCATGGCGGAGCGTCTTTCGGACGGGAACGTCGGCTTGGCGCTGTTCGCGAACGGGGTCGCAACGGGTGCAATCCTGGTGGTGCTCATCATCATGTTCGCACCAATCTCCGGCGCGCACCTCAACCCGGCCGTCTCGCTCGTGATGCGGCTCAACGGTACGCTTGGGACATCTGAATTTTTCGCCTACATCGCGAGCCAAATTATGGGCGGCCTGGTGGGCGTCATGGTAGCGCACGCCATGTTCGCTGAAACGCTGTTCCAATTTTCGGGAACGGAGCGTAACGGAGCGCCGCAGTGGCTTGCAGAAGTCGTGGCGACGTTCGGGCTCGTCCTGACGATATTACTCACGCTGCGCTCGCGGCCCGGAGCCGTTGGGCCTTGCGTCGGTCTCTACATCGCGTCGGCCTATTGGTTCACGGCCTCAACCTCCTTTGCCAATCCGGCCGTGACGATCGCCCGTGCGCTTACCAATACGTTCTCAGGAATTCGGCCGCTGGACGTGGGGCCATTTCTGCTGGCGGAGGTCATTGGCGCGGTGCTGGCGCTCTACGTTGCCCGGCTGTTATTGGCCCGAAGTACGCCCAGCAGCGAAGAATCCGGAAGCTAGGCATCTGCCGCTTCCATTCCTGGTCGCGCGCTCCTAACTCTAGGGTCTAAGAAACCGGGAGTTGACCCATGCTCGATCTGACGACCACTAACGGGCGCATCGTTGCAGCAGCGCTGCGGCTTGCCGGCGAGCGCCCGTGGGACGGCATCACGCTTGTCGATATTGGTGATGCTGCCAGTGTAAGCCTTGTCGACTTGCGCAAGGCGTTCAATTCCAAGGGCGAAATTCTGGCGGCCTTCACGCGCGCCATTGATGATGAGGTGGTCGCGCGCGCGCCAAAGCGTGCGCAAGACCAATCCTCGCGTGATGCCATCTTTGAAGTCGTGATGAGCCGCTTTGACAGCCTTGCGCCTTACAAGTCTGCATTGAAGTCCATCGCAGCTGCCTGGCCGGCTGATCCGGCGCTGCTCAGTGCGGTTCTGTCATCGCAGGCATGGATGCTGCGCACGGCCGGTATCAGCCCAGATGGCCTCGATGGGCAGCTGCGTGTTGGTGGACTTGCTGCGCTTTACGTCTCGGTTTTTCGCACCTGGCTTGAGGATGACGACCCTGGCTTGGCAAGGACCATGGCGGTGCTTGACCGTAGGCTGCGGCGCGGTGAGCGCACGTTGAAGTCCATCGATGGTGCGCTAAGCACGCTGCGTGGCCTTGTCTGCGCCGTTGCGAGGCGCTCAAGGAAGGCGCAGTCGCGAAAAGAAACGCCGCACGCATCCCAGCCGCCTCCTGAGGCATCCGTTTAGTAGGGAGCCAACAACAGGTGGGCGACTTAGAGCGGGACGGAGATGACCGCCCGCAAACCGCCCATGGAGCTTTCGCCGAGGGTTATGTCGCCGCCATGGCTTTTGGCGATGTCGCGCGCGATCGCAAGCCCGAGACCGGTATTGCCTTCGTCCTGATTGCGCGCGTGGTCGAGCCGGTAGAAGGCCTTAAAAACGTTCGCGCGTTCCGAAGCCGGGATGCCGGGGCCGTTGTCGTCGACTTCGATACGTAGCCACCGTCCTTCGGTTGCCGCGCGGATCACGATTTGGTCGCCAAATCGGGCGGCGTTGGACACGAGATTGGTAATGGCGCGCTTGATGGCTTGGCGTTTGAGCGGCAGCACCAGATCCTTGCTGCGTCTTCTTAATTTGACCGTGATCGGCGTGCCGTAGACCTGCGCCTCGTCCTTAATCTCATCGAGCAATTCGCGTAGTTTGGTAGGGGCGGCTTCCTCACCGCCGTCGCCCTTGGCGAAGTCGAGGTAGTCCTCGAGCATATCCTGCATTTCGTGGACGTCGCCCTGCAGCGAGTGCGCAGCCGGCGTATTGCCCAAGAGCGCGAGTTCGAGCTTAAAGCGGGTCAGGATCGTGCGCAGGTCGTGGCTGACACCCGCCAGCATTGTCGTGCGCTGATCGACGTGCGTGGTGATGCGATCGCTCATTTCCAAGAAGGCCTGCGCGGCCTGGCGCACCTCGCGCGCTCCGCGCGGGCGGAAGCCTTCGGGCACTCTGCGGCCCTTGCCGAACGCGTCTGCTGCCTCGGCGAGACGCAAAATCGGGCGAATCTGATTGCGCAAGAAAAGGATCGCGACGGTGAGAAGGATGACAGAGGAACCGATCATCCACAAAAGGAAGATGTGTGAGTTGGAGGCATACGTCTGAGAGCGTCTGGCGACGAAGCGCAAAATCGCATCGTCGTGCTTAACTCGGATCTCCACGTGTCGGGACTCGCCGACAGTATCGATCCAGAATGGGCGTTTTACCTGGCGGTGGATCTCTTCGGACAATGCACGGTCGAGCAGCGCAAAAAACGGTTTCGGCCGAGGTGCTGGCAGATCGTCGCCGGGCAGTATTTGCATGGACAGTTTGAGGCGGTCGCGCGCCATCTCGATGAGCCGGCTGTGCTCGGAACTCTTGGGTTGCTCCTCATAGATATCGATGAGAGCCGCGATATCACGCGCGGTCGCTTCTGAAAGTCGCCGCGTTACCGCGTCCCAGTGCCGTTCCATAAAGACGAACGCGACGACGCCCTCCAGCACGACAATCGGCGCGATGATGATGATCAGCGCGCGTGCATAGAGGCCTTTGGGCAGAAATTCGGCGAACAAATTGCCGAGCCGGGTCATGTTCGCGGCATGAGTTTTGCGGAACCATGTGAGCGCCGCGTTGGCCCAGGGTGGAAGATTGATGGCGGGCAAGCGCGAGCGGACCAGTTCGCTCGCCGCCTTCAAGTCTGAACGCGATGGAAGGCGCGCGAAGGCGGCGCGCAACCATTGGGGCACGTGCGGCCATCGCTGGGGCGATGCTTCTGTAGCTTCGTCGCCTCTTGCGAGCATCTGAGCGAACCCCGAAGAAGGCCGGACCTCGCCGGCTCATTCAATCTGAATAGAGAATGTATCCTTTGCCGCGTACCGTCTGGAGATACACCGGATTAGAGGGATCTGTCTCAATCTTGCGCCGCAAACGGTTGATCTGCACGTCGATAGCGCGATCGTTGCCTGTAGAGTCCTCGCCGCATAGCTCGTGCCGCTGGATCGGCGTGCCCAGGCGCTGGGCGAACAGCCTCAGAAGATCGCGCTCACGCTCCGTAAGCCTGACCGTTTCCTCCTCGCATTTCAGCTCACCGCGCGTCACATGGAAAACGTACTCGCCCATGCGGATTTCTTCGTGAGGGCCCGATAGGCCTTGACTCCGCTTCAAGATGTTGCGGAGGCGCAGCAGCAGCTCGCGTGGCTCAAAGGGCTTGGGCAAGTAGTCGTCGACGCCAGCCTCTAGGCCCTCGATACGGTGCTCGGGCTCAGCGCGCGCGGTCAGCATGCAGATGGGCACGGAGCGCGTGGATTTCAGCTCTCGGGCAAGATCGAGGCCGCTTTCGCCAGGCATCATCACGTCGAGCAGAATGACGTCGAATTCAAGCCCGCGCATTCCCGACCGCGCGCTCTCCGCGTCTGCCGCCGTCGTCACGCGAAACCCATGCTCAACCAAATAGCGCGCGAGCAGATCCCGAATTTTCTGATCGTCGTCGACGACCAGAACGTGCGGAGCGTTATCAGGTAAGGGTTCGGAGGACGTGATCCTTGCGGCCTTCATTTTCCGCCCTCGGTCCAATCATCGCTGTTAGTGGCCGGCGGCAGCTTAATCAGAGTCTCGACACGGTCCCGATCGGACTGGGTAATCATGGCAAAAAGGAAGCGGCGTGTGAAATGCCGCGCGCCGGGCCCTGCCGTAGCGAGCGCTTCCTCGATGCGCTTTACTTGCAGGGAGGTCAACTTCTCTATCAGCCGGCCGCCCTTTGCGGTCACGAATAGTCGCCTTTCGCGGCGGTCTGCGTTGCCAGCTTTCTGCAGGATGAACCCCTTGTCTATCAGCTGCTTCAGCACGCGTGCGAGGCTCTGCTTGGTAATCTTCAAGATGTCGAGCAGATTGGCGACGCGCAAGCCCGGGTGGCGGTGAACGAAGTGAAGAACGCGGTGGTGCGCACGGCCGAAGCCATACTGTTCTAGCGCCGCGTCCGGGTCTGAGGTGAAGTCGCGATAGGCAAAAAAGAGAAGCTCGGCATAAGCGACGAGTTCCTCTCGATGACAGGGATCGGGGGCGTCTTGACGGGCACCATTGGTGCTTGGACCAGACCCGTTGGAACGCACTTTGCGGCGATCGGGGACGCTTTGGGACGAAATGTCAGTCATGTTGACATATTTGACCCCGATTGATACTCGTGGCAAGTAAATTTGCGCTAACAGTTGAGCAAGTTCACGCGAGCAGCAGGCTCCGTGCAATTTGCGCGGTCAAACTGTTTGGCGGTTTTTTTATTTGTGCTCGCTGCCTCAAATTCGAGCGTTTCAAGCGGTGCATCCTACGCGCGATGCTCCATGGAGAATATGTATGGCTGCGCCCGCTCCTTTTCACGACCGTGATGGTTTCATCTGGCTTGATGGAGGGCTTGTGCCTTGGCGCGAGGCCAACATTCACATACTCAGCCATGCACTACATTATGGCGGTGCGGTCTTTGAGGGCTTGCGGGCTTATAGTGGAGAAATCTTTAAGCTTACCGAGCACTCCCAGCGTTTGATGGAGAGCGCGCGCGCTTTGGATTACGAGATTCCCTATACCGTCGAAAAAATTGATCAGATCTGCCGCGACGTGGTCAAGGCCAACAACCTGTCCGATTGCTATATCCGCCCTGTTGCATGGCGCGGCAGCGAGCAAATTGGCGTGTCGGCGCAGGGCACGAAGATACACTTGTCGGTCGCGGCGTGGGAGTGGGGGTCCTACTTTCCGCTCGAGCAACGCCTTAAGGGCATTCGCCTGACGATGGCAAAGTATCGCCGGCCCGATCCAAAAACGGCACCATGCAAGAGCAAGGCCGCAGGCCTTTATATGATCTGCACCATCGAAAAGCACCGTGCGGAAGCGGCAGGCTATGCAGACGCGTTGATGCTCGACTGGCGCGGGCATGTCGCTGAGTGCACGGGCGCCAACATCTTCTTCGTCAAGGATGGCGTGATACATACGCCTGATGCCAGTTGCTTCCTCGACGGCATCACCCGCCGGACCGTAATCGAGCTTGCTAAGAAGCGCGGCTATGAGATCGTGGAGCGCACGATCATGCCAGAGGAACTGGCGGACTTCTCCGAGGCCTTCCTAACCGGCACCGCAGCCGAAGTGACGCCGGTATCGGAGATCGACGAGCACCGCTACACGCCTGGCAAAATCAGCGAAAATCTACTCAACGATTATATGGCTTACGTGCAGCCGGCCCGGAAGGCGGCAGAATAAGCCCACAGATTCTGCCTTGTGGAAATGACCACAACGGCACAGACGGGTGCGGCTCGTGCACCATGTCATTGTCGGCCGCTTGCCATCCCCTCTCATCTCATCGACATTGGTGCCGGGTCCTAAGAATAACCGGGCGATGAGCCATGCGGCGCTTGGCACTGCTCTCGACGACGCTTGTTTCGCTGCTTGCCGCGACGATGTTTACCACGCCGGCGATAGCGCAGGCAGGCCCTGGCGGCCTCATTAACCCTCAGCGCGACTGCCAGACCATTCGCACCTGCAATTTCGGGCGAGGCGGCTCGTATCGCGGCTGCCTGTCGAGCTATAGCTGCCGCGTCTGCCGCTTTGTCCCGACTTCGTGCAGGGGTAAGGGCCGCAGGAGAACGTGCCGCAAACTGCGCTGTACCTGGGGCGGTGTGGGCTAGATTCCAAAAAAGGCGCCAGGCTGATCTCATTCGCGTCTGCGTGCGCTGTACGCAGGTTGAGGTCTGCATTGCCAAATTGGGCAAAAATCGGCGACAAGCCTCGCATGACAGAATCGAGAATCGTCGACGTCGCCATTATCGGCGGGGGCCACAATGGTCTGACCTGCGCAGCTTATCTTGCGGCTGCGGGGCTCGATGTGCTCGTGCTTGAGAAGAACGAGGTTGTAGGCGGGGCCGCGCTGACAGAGGAGTTCCACCCTGGCTATCGCAACTCTGTTGCGGCCTACACGGTGAGCCTGCTCAATCCAAAGGTTATCGCCGATCTGAATCTTGCCGACCACGGGCTGCGTATTGTGGAGCGCCCGGTGGCCAACTTCTGGCCGGTCGATGAGAGCCGCTTTCTCTTGTTGCGTGGAGACATGCGCTCCCGCCAAGCAGCGATCGCGAAATTCTCCCAAAACGATGCAGATCGTCTTCCCGCCTACGAGGCGGCGCTTGCGCGCGCGGGCGACGTGTTGCGCGATCTTGTGCTGCGCACGCCGCCAAATGCCGGTGGTGGTGTGCTGGAAATCCTGAAGGGCGCCGGCGTTGGGCGCCGCATCTTCGGGCTCAGTCTCGATGACAAGCGCGTACTCCTGGATCTGTTCACCAAGAGCGCTGCCGATTTTCTCGATGCTTGGTTTGAGAGTGATGTGGTCAAAGGCGCATTTGCTTTTGATGGCATCGTGGGCAACTACGCAGCGCCATCCACTCCGGGAACGGCCTACGTGCTGCTGCATCATTGTTTCGGTGAGGTGAACGGCAAGCGCGGTGCATGGGGACATGCCATTGGCGGCATGGGGGCGATTACGCGCGCGATGGAAGTGTCAGCGAAAGCGCGTGGTGCGCGCATTCGTACGGGGGCCTCCGTGGCGCGGCTGTTGACTAAAGACGGCACTGCAAGCGGTGTTGTGCTCGACACGGGCGAGGAGATCGCCGCGCGCGCGGTCGCCGCCAATATTCCGCCGAAGCTTTTGTTTCGCGACCTCGTGCCTGAAGGAGCGGTCGCACCCCAATTGCGCGATCGTTTCACGAACATCACGTCCGGGTCGGGCACATTCCGCATGAACGTTGCACTTTCAGAGCTTCCCGACTTCATCTGCCGCCCCGGCAAAGATCAGCAGGATCACCACGGTGCCGGTATCATCTTTGGTCCTACGCTGGAGTATCTGGAACGCGCCTATCTCGATGCGCGCCTTGAAGGCTGGTCGCGCGCCCCCGTTATCGAGATGCTGATCCCGTCCACGCTCGATTCCACTTTGGCGCCCAAGGGCAAGCATGTGGCGAGCCTGTTTGTGCAACACGTCGCTCCACATCTTCCCGGTTGCCGCACGTGGGAGGACGCGTGCGAGGCGGAGACCTTCGCCGATCTGGTTATTGAGACCGTCAATCGGTACGCGCCCAACTTTAAACACGCTGTCATCGCCCGGCAGGTGCTCTCGCCGCGCGATTTGGAACGACGTTTTGGCATGATCGATGGTGACATCTTCCACGGCGCGCTATCACTCAATCAGCTTTTTTCGGCCCGCCCTCAGCTTGGGTTTGCCGATTACCGTATGCCGGTTGGCGGGCTCTACCTGTGTGGTTCTGGTGCGCACCCGGGCGGCGGTGTAACGGGCGCACCTGGGCACAACGCGGCGCGGGAGATCATTCGCGATCTTAAGGGCTGGCCACGGCTTGTACGCGGATGGCCGGCGTCGAGGCTCTAGAGCAAGATCGTTCTTGATGGAATCACTCAGCCTTCGCTCAGGAGCTCTCTAACAGATAAGTGAATCTTGCTCTACATCAAAAGTGTAGACACTGATTCACGTTTCACATGGACCGGCTCAAGTGCGTCCAAGTGAAACGATCAGGCTCTAGGAGGTGTGTATGTTGCGCGTCACCGACAATATCGCGATCGATGAGCGCGAACTGGAGGAGCGGTTCGTGCGTGCCTCCGGTCCGGGCGGACAGAACGTCAATAAGGTCGCAACGGCGGTCGAGTTGCGTTTCGATGTGCGAGGGTGCGCAGCCCTGCCGCCGAGCGTGGCGGCACGGCTGGCGCGGCTAGCCGGACGGCGTCTCACCGACGAGGGTGTGCTCGTCATTCGCGCCGAGCGATTCCGGACACAAGAGCGCAACCGCGAAGACGCCCGCGACCGACTGCTCAAACTTATCCGGAAGGCGGCTATCGTGCCGAAGCGGCGCGTGCCAACCAAGCCGCCGCGCGCGTCGAAAGAAAAGCGCCGCGAGGACAAGACAAAACGCTCGCGGGTCAAGAAACTGCGCCGCTCAAAACTGGATCTCGACTGAAAATTTTATGGGGCGGCGCCAGGCTCAATGTAGGGTGCGTCCTCGCCAAGCGCCTGTAGGTCCGGGTCCATCTTGTCGAACGCCATCATCGGGCCGAATACTTTGAACAGCGGGTTGATCAGCGGGTTGCGGTGCTTGAAGTAGATCCAACTTCGCTTCAACTTGCATCCCAGCCGCGCCTTCTGGCGGTAAGACGTCTGCCCGATCTGCATCCAAGGAATACCGCGCTCGATGCAGTGGCGGACCATTGCCATCCAATTGACGAAGTAGAGATTGTGCTCGCGCGCGGCGGGGTAGCGCATGCCGATATATTTGGCGAGCAGCCGGTTGGGATCAGCCAGCGAGATATTGAAGCTGACGATCTCGCCGTCGACGCGGGCCAGCATCACCTCCGCCGTGCCATCGCAGTTGCGCATTACCTCGCGGAAATACGTGGCGGGAACTTCATCGAAAGAGCCGTAATCGACCTTGCTGTTGGCGCGCGTCTCCTCGAACAGAGCGGCGATCTCGTCCTCGATGTCGGCAATCGAATGGCGAAACTCGAACTTCACCTTGCTCGCGCGCCGCATCTTCTTTCGAAGGTCGCTGCGCATCGACGACGATAGGCTCGCAAGGTATTCGTCTTCGCTTTTGAAGGGTAGACGCAGAGTGGCAAGCGGCAGCGTGGCGACTCCGGTGAAGCCTTGCCTTTTTAGAGGCTGGGCTGCCCACGTTGCGTCGCGATCCCTTAGGTCTTTGAGGGCGAGGAGCGGGATCTTATTCTCCGCGGCATGGTCATTCATGCCGTGCAGCAGCGCCTCGAACGCCGCGATGCGGTCGTGTTCTTTCAGGCCTGGCCGAAATCCGATCGGGCATTCCTCGGTAAGGGGAGAGCCCATTCCAAGCACGGGCACGGCGACAAGCTTGGGAGCGTTGCGATGGATCCATTCAACGGCGGGCTTCAGCGGCCCCTCCAGCGACAGGTCGAGCCGGTAGTCGGTACGAAACAGAGGCACGGCGGCAACCAACGCAGCACCCGCATAGGCGGCCAAGGCCGAGGCTTCAAAGCCTTCCGGTGCGGCCTGCTCGCACGCGCGAAAATAATCCCAGCCCTCCGCGCGCCCCGGAAACAGGTGATCCCAATCCTCGCGGGGAAGCCCCGTGATGCTGGTGAGATGGCGTACGGCGATGGGCTGCCCGTCGATCATGTCACACGTGCCGTCTTGGTTCGTTGGTCGGTCGGGCGCGCAGGCCCCTTGGGGATGTTGATGAACAAAACCGAGTCATAGCGCGCTTCCAGCACCCCATCGCTTCTTTCTCCTCAACCGCAAATTGCCGTCTGCCGGCACCAACGCTGTCTGCTTCGCGTCTGCTCAACTGTTCCACAGGGAACAGCCCCCGCGGCCGGCTTCGATAAGCTTCGCGGTCACGCGGACGATGCGTCCATGACACGACTATAGCCAAAGAACACCTGAACAGGAGAACCACATGATCAGACTTGTCCCCCGCTTCTTGCAGGCCGCCATCCTGGCCGGCGTGACGGTTGCTGCCACGCCTGCGTTGGCCAGCACAAGCGCAACCGGCATCTGGATCGACCATACCGGCCGCGGCGCAGTTGAGATCAAACAGTGTGGCAAGAACTTATGCGGCAACGTTGTCTGGTTGGAGGATGGTGCCAATGCCGAGGCCTGCGGGCTTCAAATACTGGGTAACGTCAAGCCCGTCGCGCGCAACAGATGGGATAATGGTTGGATCTACGATCCCGACAAGGATGCGAAATATGACGTTGAGATCACGGTGCTGCGTAGCGGGAAGCTAAAGATTTTGGGCTACGCCGGTACAAAGTGGTTCAGCGAGACGATGTTTTGGACTCGCGCGCCAGCCAACCTGCAGCTCTGCAAAGCCTAGCGAAGCCTTCGTCCACAGGGGCTAGAGCAAGATCGTTCTTGATGGAATCACTCACCAAGCCCGGGAGGTCTCCAACAAGAACGTGAATCTTGCTCTAAATCAAAAGTGTAGAGACTGATTCACGTTTCACTTGGACGCGACCCAAGCGTTTCCAAGTGAAACGATCAGGCTCTAGGGCGGGTGTCCGACCAAAACACAATAGGACGCCCGCCGCGCTTTGCGATAAGGAAGGTGCCAAAAGGGGGCAATCAATGTCTTATCTCTACCTGACAATTGCCATCGTGAGCGAAGTTATCGGCACTGCGGCTCTAAAGGCGTCTGAGGAGTTCACGCAACTCATTCCCTCGCTCATCGTTTTAGCCGGCTACGCGTCAGCGTTCTACTTCCTGACGCTGACCTTGCGTACCATCCCCGTGGGCATCGCATATGCTGTGTGGGCCGGATGCGGAATTATCCTCATCTGCTTCGTGTCGTGGATTCTTTACAAGCAAACCTTAGATGCACCGGCGTTAATCGGCATCGGTCTGATTGTGGTCGGCGTCGTTCTCATCAACGGGTTCTCCAATAGCATTCAGCATTAGCTGCCAGATAAGGATCACGCTGGCGGCGGTTTCGCGCCGGTGACGATTGGGTGCCCCTCGGATTTGAGCCGTGCGACCTCGGCCAGGCCCCAGCGATAGGTATCGACCACAAGTTCCGCGTGCCGGTGCCAGTCGAGGATGCCCATCTTGGCCGGGATGGGGGGCACCATAAGCAGGTCACCCGGTTTCATCTGGCGATTGAAGTCATGGCGATTGGCCATCAAGCTGCGCATGAGCACGGTCGTTAAGCTGGGCGCAGGCGGCAGCTTTTTGCGCCCCATGGGGGTCAGACTCATCCGGACCAGCTCCGCGCGCGAAGGCAGGCTCTCATAGTCGACATCGAAGCGCTCTAGCTCGGGCATGTGGAAACTGACGACTACGTTCGGTCCGCTTTTCAGCTCTTGCATGGTACGTACCGGCACGTTGTCAAGCAGACAGCCATCGACGAGCATTTCGCCCTCGGCCGTATAGACCGGCGGCAGCAAAACCGGGATTGAGCCCGAGGCTCTGATGGCGGAAAACAAGTCTCCGCTGCGGTGGTGGTGCAGCTTGTTGCTCGACAGGTTGGTGGAGACCGCGAAGTAGGGAATCCACAAGTCCTCAATGTTGATGCCGGCGAAATAGCGCCTCAAACTCTGATCGTAGTGGCGATGATCTAGCAGGCTGTAGCGCGGCCAAGTGTAGCGCTGCATTGCTCGGTTTGTGACAAAGATGTCGTGCGTGCCGCGATCGACATCGTCGGGATGCTTGCCCATGGCGAAGGCGCCGACCATCGCCGCGCCGGCCGACGTGCCACCCATCATGTCGAACTCAAGCCCTGACTCGATCAGCGCTTTGTAGAGGCCGACGTGAGCAGCGCACAACGCGCCGCCACCGCAAGCAATGAGACCGAGCGCGGTCCCGTTGATGAAGCGGAACAGGCGCTCGACGTCCTGGGGCGTATCGAGCGCCACATGATGGTGCATTGCGACGTCGCGTTCGCGCAGCCAACGTGCCGTGCCGGTAATGTCGTGGCGGCGCGGGTGCAGCAGGACGAGGCGGCGTGCGTCGCCATCCAAAAATTCGGAGGCGAGTTTTTCCAGCGCGTTGGGTGTGGGGTCGGAGGCATGGGTGCCGACTGCGAGCAACAGATCGGCGTGGCGGATCGCTTTCTGCGACCAGGGTGTCATTTCCGGGTCGGCGATAAAGATGACGTAGTCATATTCGCTTTCGAGCGCATTGAGCGCTTGCGTCGCTTCGGCGCTGTCGAGTTCTACGCCCTTGGACAGGAGCTGTTTGGCTTTGGCGGCGTCAAGCACAAGCGTTTTGGCTTGGGCGGCGAAGACCGAATTCAGCTGCGCGATGAAGCGTTCCGGTACCGGTGCGCGTCCGGCACGTACGATCGTAATGGTGCGCGGGCGGGGATCAGGCGCGGCCGGCTCGAAGGCGGTCGTCGCTGCCAGGCGCTCGGCCAGTGTGCTCGTTAGAGTTCGCCAAATGGTCGGGTATTTTGCCGAAAGCTCATCGAACTCTTTGCGCCCAAGCCCTAAGACCAGACTATCGCGCATGGCCGTCACGGTGGCAGTGCGCGGGCCGCCGAGCAGAAACGCAATCTCGCCGATGGGCTGGTCGGGGCCGATCTCGGTGATGGGATCGCGCCGGCCCTGCTGCGTGACGGCAAAGCGTCCAGAGAGGACGATGTAGAGCGCATCAGCCGTATCACCCTGGCGTACGAGCACGTCGCCGCGCTTCAGCGAACGCGTCTCGAGTTCGCCCGCTAGCGCGTCGCGCGTTGCGGCATCGAGGCCGGAGAAAATTCCGACGGCGGGGAGGCTGGCCTGAGGCGAGGGGGAGTGCATGGGGCGGGGCTTCTTGGCTGGCGGTGCGAGCATCATAGTGCAGACGCACGGCCTTGGCCTCGCCAATCAGCCCTCTTTTCGCAATCTACGGTAACGGAAAGGTCAAAGCCTCCGCGATCAAGCCGCGAGCGGCTGTGCGGCCTCCTGCGTGGCGGCCTCGGTGCGCGGCTCCATCGCCACGACGTTGGTGCTGAGCGCGTCGTGCAACGACAAGACGAAACGCTGCGGATTAAACCCGCGGTTGGCATTGAGGCGCGACGAGGCGGCAATGGCGATGGCAGGGGCCACCAGCGCGTGTCCGCGATTCATCATCAAGTTCTTAAGGCGGCGCGCGCCGAACACCTCGACCAACTGACGGAAGCGCACAAAAAGGGCAAGGGCTTGCTGCGGTTTGCCATGAAAGCGCCGCTGCGCCTCGGCCTGCACGGCGCTGAGATCCTCGTCCTCAAGCCCGCGAAGCAGCACAAGCCCGCGGCCGTTTTCAATGAGGATGCGCATGAGGGCGGAGAGGTCGTTTGCCTCAACTGCCGGAACGTCGCTCAGATCCCAGGTCATAACCATCTCCTTAGGTCCCCTTGTTTGTGGTTAGGCGCCGTTGCCGCCGAAGACGTTCCAGGGCGAGCCAGTCATAAGAATGATGTCTGTGGGGCGGCGCGCAGCCACCAGGAAGTCGACGCTGTGGCCGACGAGGCGGCCGTTGAGGTTCATGACCGCCGACTTGTCGAAGCGGTACTTGGAACCGTCCTCGGCCTCGATAACGCCGAAGCCAACTTTTTCGCTGAACTTGGTGATCTGTCCGTGCATGGCTTTCTCCCTTGATTAATGGGGCCGGCGTGTACCGGCTTTCTATTGGGAGCTTCGCAGATAGGGCGAGTGCACGCTGTTCCTTGGGGGACAGGGCCGGACACTTGTTATAGTGGGCGGAGCAGATGCTTAACGGGGAGTAACAATGCGCGTTGTGACAACGGTCCAAATCGATGCCTCGCTCGAAAAGGTCTGGCCGCTGCTGGATGAGGATGAAAATCTTAAACAGTGGATGCCGGACGTCATCGAGACGCGTGCGACGGGCAGCTTTTTAGTTGGCTTTCGCGTGTGATGATTTTGATCGGCGGTCCGATGATGCGCCGCATCGTGAAGCGCCACATGGCCAATCTGAAGCGCGTGGCCGCGAGGAGGGCGGGGGTGCCGAGTTTCGGCCCCACAATGGCCCATTCTCTGTTCAGAATGCTCGCCTGCACGGCGATTGCAGTGTAAGGGAGCAGACCGTGGGTGAGGGGGAGCTTGCGGACCTGGTCGGCTGAATGCCGGCCGTGAGCAGTGTTCAGACTGGGTTCATTCCGAAACGCGTAGGGTTGTGACCAAGCTGGTCGTATTGGGAAGGTCATCCCAAGCCCAACCGAATATGGGGGATCGTCGGGCGCAAGGTGCCCTGAGGTTCTCCAAAACTGAACCGCGAGGTGAAGATAATGACGACTGTTTGGCGGCGTGCAGTTTTTCCGGTGCTTGCTTGTGCTGGCGCACTCGCGCTGCAGCCCGCGGCAGCCCAAGCCAATTGCGATTGGTACGTGAAGACGTCACTTACGCAGCAGCAACGTAATATGAAGAACAAATGCGGCTTCACGGGCAGGGAATGGTCGACCGACAAGGCGACGCACCAGGATTTGTGTGCGAACGCTGGTCCCGACGCATCGCGCAAGATCGCTCAGAAACGCGAAAAGGCGCTGGTAAGTTGCGCCAAGGGCTAAGCCGTCATCGCCGCGCTTGATGCACGGCGGACCCTGATACTCAATTTAAGCCCCGCTCGCGTATCGCGGCGGGGCTTTCGCATGCCCCAGACTTTGGCTTGCCAGAGAGACTTTGGCTTGCCAGAGAAATGACCGCAGCGAGGCCGAAACGCCACACTACCCTTGATCGCTTGCTGATCAGGCCCGATGCTGCAATGCAAATATGCTTTGCCATTGGTGGCACGAGGTCATGGCCAATCCCGTTCTAATTGAAGTCACGCGCGGGCTGCTTGTCGAAAGCTGGCACCGCGGCGCGATTGCTGTTGCCTCCGCGTCTGGCACGATGGCGCTGCAGCTGGGCGATGTAGCGCAACCCATCTACCCGCGCTCCTCCATCAAGGCGCTACAAGCGTTGCCATTGATCGAGACCGGCGCCGCCGACCGGTTCGGCTATGGGCCTCAGGAGATTGCGCTTGCGTGCGCCTCGCATACGGGCACGGAAAGTCACACGCGGCTGGCGGCTGCTATGCTGGAGCGCATTGGGCTTAAGGAGCAGGCGCTCGGTTGCGGGGCGCACATGCCCCTCGGCGGAGCTGCCGCCAAGGCGCTCAACGAAAGCCATCGCGAACCAACTCAGCTCCATAACAACTGCTCCGGCAAGCATGCCGGCATGCTGGCAACAGCGGTTCATCTCGGCGAGCCGACGGACGGCTATTGGGAGGTTGACCATCCCGTGCAACAGCGCGTGTTGGACGTGCTCGTCGATATGTCAGGCGTCGCGCTTGGGCCGGAGGTGCTGGGCTTTGATGGCTGCTCGGTCCCCAATTGGGCGATGCCGCTTTCTGCACTCGCACGCCTGTTTGCCCGCTTTGTTACCGGCGAAGGGCTTGCACCGGAGCGGCGGGTAGCCGTGCAGCGCATTCTGGCAGCCTGCTGGGAGCATCCCGAATTGATTGCCGGAAGGGGGTGTGCCGACACGGTCGTCATGCGCGAGCTTCCCGGCCAGGTGTTCATGAAGACTGGCGCGGAGGGCGTCTATTGCGGCGGGTTTGCCGAGTTGGGACTAGGCTTTGCGCTCAAGATAGATGATGGGGCCAAACGGGCAGCAGCCGGGGCAACGATGGCGCTCGTTGAGAAGGTCTACCCCGCAGCGCTCGGCC
The DNA here is from genome assembly GCA_030609245.1 of Hyphomicrobium sp. Taxonomy (GTDB): domain Bacteria; phylum Pseudomonadota; class Alphaproteobacteria; order Rhizobiales; family Hyphomicrobiaceae; genus Hyphomicrobium_A. The sequence goes on along the minus strand of JAUWCP010000010.1, from coordinate 6,506 downwards.
TCATGAACCGCAGTTCGCTCAAGACATGGCGTGGCGTCGAGGTCGGCACGATACGCTCATCTACGCAATTGGAAGACGCCTTGGGCGGACTGAAATCCTAGAGTAAGATCGTTCTTGATGGGTTCACTCAGCCTTCGTCCGGGAGGTCTCCAGCGAGAACGTGAATCTTACTCTAAATCATAAGCGTAGAGACTGATTCACGTTTCACTTGGAACAGCTCAAGTGCTTCCAAGTGAAACGATCAGGCTCTAGTCCCATCTTCCCGTCGTTCCAATTAATCGCTCCTTGCCGGTTCGTGTGCAGCCGGGGCCATCTCGATACTCGCGGCGATGATTTCCAAACCTCCTTTCGTGGCGCTCTCCCAATCGAGCGGACAATCAGGGTGAGAGTCCTGATAGTCTTTCCCGTGGCCTACTAGGCTTGCCGGCACGTGGACGAAGCCCGCCACGAACGGTTGCGACATGTCGCGCGCGACGTTGAGCGAGTGATAGAGCAGCGCGTTGCACAGATAGTCCCCGGCATTGATCGAGGCACGGCAGGGGAGCTTGAGTTTAGAGAGCCGGGCCAGGATGTATTCGGCGGGCAGCGTCGAGGCCAAAAGCGCGGGGCCGTCTTCAACAATGCACTTAGTTGCGGGCGCTTCACCTGCGGCGTCTTTTTGGCTGCCGCGCATGTTGCGCCCAATCAACTCAACCTGGAAGCCGTCGGTGGTGTCGGAAACGCCAAAATGCAGCGCAAGCACAGCTTGGCGGCCGGCGAGCAGCTTCGTCAACGTCTCGGGCGCTGCTCGCCACTCGGTCGCAAGAACCTCGCCGAGGATGTCATACTCGACAAAACGCGTCTGTGCCGCGGCGGCCAATCGCGGCACCAGAACCGCGGTGGCATTTTGGGCCATTCCGGGAAAGGGTCCGAAGCCGGTCAGCACGATGGTCGGGCGCGCGGGCATGGTGAAAGATAGGCCAAGCGATGAGGAGCTCAAAGGCCGTCCATATCGATGAGCGCAAGAACCTCGTCCACAGCGAGCGTTGGTAACAGCCGTCCTGAGCGTACTTCGGCGTCAATTGCCGGTATACGTTCGGCAATCTTGGGGTTGGAGTGCAGAGCAGACATCACGCGGTCGTTGAGCATTTCGTGCATCCATTCGACCGCTTGGCGCTGGCGGCGCGTCGCAAACTCGCCCGATGCCGTCATCTTCTCGCGATGCTCCAAAATCTTTGCCCACAACGTATCGAGACCTTTGTCCGACAGACCAGAAATCGTGAGCACCGGCGGCGCCCATGTCGCTGACTGTGGCGTGAGGATATGCAACGCTGCGCGATACTCGGTCGCGGCGCATTCCGCGCGCGTGACGTTGTCGCCATCGGCTTTGTTGATGGCGATCATGTCGGCGATTTCAATGATGCCCTTCTTGATGCCCTGCAAATCGTCGCCGCCGCCCGCCAAGAGCAACACCAGAAAGAAATCGACCATGTCGGCGACCGTCACCTCCGACTGCCCCACGCCGACCGTCTCCACGATGATGACGTCGAATCCGGCGGCCTCCACCAGCGCCATGGTTTCGCGCGTTTTGCGCGTCACTCCTCCCAGTGTGCCCGATGTCGGCGAAGGACGAATGAACGCATTGCGCGACTGAGCAAGGCGGCTCATGCGCGTTTTGTCGCCGAGGATAGAGCCGCCGGTGCGCTTCGAGGTGGGATCGATCGCCAGCACGGCAAGCTTGTGGCCTGCCTCGACCAAGTTTATCCCCAACTGATCGATTGTCGTCGATTTGCCGACGCCGGGTACGCCTGTGATGCCAAGGCGCAGCGCGCCGCCCGACGTTGGCAGCAGGGCCTGCAACAGTTGCTGCGCCAGCATTCCGTGCTCAGGCTTGGTGCTTTCCACAAGCGTGATGGCGCGTGCGAGCATGGCCCGGTCGCCTGCGCCGATACCTGCCACGTATTCGTCCAGCGTTGGGCCAGCTGCGGCGGCTTTCTGCATCGATGCTCCTTTCAACGCTCTTGCCTAAGATCCGAGACAATAGAATGGAATCGCTATTCGAATGCTCGTCATGCCTGTGACAAACCCCTCTGGCAATCGGTTCGGCGAAATGTGCAGCGTGCACGTTCCATCTTGCCGGTGACCGTGGCCATTTCTAAAGTGCTCTAGGAACAAGTGCGAGCTGATTGGAAGAGGGATACGCCGATGCCTGAGATCCCAAGCGTTTTTATTGCAGCGCTGGCCGTCATTGCCGCGATCCTCATCTACGTCTTCGCGTGGCGGGCAACACGCGCGAGCTCCATGGTCGTGAAATCGGTTGTTCGCCTAGGGCTTCTCATCCTCATCGCAGTCCCTGTTGCCGGGACGATGCTGGTTGGCTCCGATCTGCGCGGGGGGGGCCAAAACGTCGACTCCCGGCTCGTGACAGAGACACCTGCCGACGCCGAGAGAAAGGAGCGGGCAGCAGAAAGGTCCGCAAGGCGGGCGCGCACCAAGGAAAAAAGGGCCGCGCGTGAGACCGCTAGCCGGCGTTATAGGATGGAGGCGCCTGCTGCGCCACCGGCTGCTGCCAACGGCGGTACGGAAGCGGCTCGTAACGGCGGCGGCGGCGGCGCGGGCATGGCGCCGGCTGCGCGTATTCCCAATCTTGGCGGGCCAGGGGCGGGCGCGCCACCACCCGTGAGTATGGCGCCGTCTTCTCCTCCTCCGTCCTTGGAATCAACCCTGCCGGACGTCTCTCCGCCGATGGCAGGCGCGCCGCCTATGCCTCCTGCTGTAGAGCCAGCACTGGAGGCACCCGAAGCGGCTGCGCCCGCGGCGCGGCGTGCGCCAGAGCCAACCATCATGGCGCAGCCGCGTGAGGCTGAGCCAACGGTCGAGTTCGAGATGCGCGCGCTGGCCCCAGAAGCTTTATCGGCAGAAGACGCCGCTGGTGCTGCCCCGGCCGCTCCGATGTCGGCAGAGCCGGGGCCGAGCGCTGCGGTCGTCGACACAAACAAGGATTTTGATGTTGTTCCGGTGTTTTACGGCACCGATCGTGAGGTCGAGCCCGACCCCATGCGGCTCGTTTACAACTCCGAGCGGGGGCGCCGGCTGGATCTTGGCCGCGCACTCGTCACCGTTCCCAAAAACCACGAGGTGCCCATGATCGAGCGCCCCTGGGTTATCCGCATTCCTTACTTCGACGTGACGATCTACGAAGAGGATGAAGACCCCAAGGAGCACTTTACCATCAAGGACATCAAGGCGCTGACGAAGGAAGAATTTTTGCGCCTCGCACGTGAGCGGTTAGCAAAGTCAGCGCGCTTCAAGGATCACGCGATCCTCTTCGTGCATGGATACAACACGTCATTCGACCACGCGCTCTATCGCACCGCTCAAATCTCTTACGACCTCGAATTCGACGGCGCCGCGTTCATCTATAGCTGGCCGTCGGGCGGCGCGGTGGCGAGCTATACCTATGACCGAGAAAGCGCCGGGCAGGCGCAGCCATATCTGCGCGAGTTCCTCGACCTCATCGTGAAGCAGAGCGGCGCAAAGACGATCAGCGTTATTGCCCACAGTATGGGCACCCAGCCCCTACTTGAGGTGCTGAAAGACTTGAAATCAACCGCGCCCGACGAGCTCGTGATCAGCCAGCTCATTCTCGCAGCGCCCGATGTCGATGCGGACACCTTCACCAACCTCGCCCACCGTATTGAGGGGTTGGCGAAGGGCGTAACGCTCTATGCCGCCTCCAACGATCGCGCGCTCATCGTCTCGCGCAACTTCTGGCAGAACTCTCGCGCTGGTGACGTGCCGGCCTCCGGCCCGCTGATCGTACCGGGTATCGACACCATCGACGTAACGGCAGCAAGCACCGATACGTTCGCGCTCAATCACTCTGGTTATGCCGAAAACAACGAGCTCCTCGACGACATCGGCGCATTGATCGAAAAAGGCCTGCGTCCTCCCGACCAGCGCCTCGACAAACTCAAGCGGATTACGACCGAAAAGGGCGACTATTGGCGCTATACGCGCGGGCCTTGAGGCGGGCCGCTTTCGCACCGCGAGATCAAGTAAGGGTTTCGTTTACCCAGTTTTGCGAAACTCATCCGTAGTCGTTCAAACGATGTGTACCCGCAATCGGCGGCGGGCCGCAGTGCGATAGTTGCGTTCTGTTCGCTATCGGCTGCGCGCGCCGTGTTTTTGGATTGCGCTGGGTGCGATCCTAAAGTGGAGGCGTTAGATGCCCCAGCCTATCTTTTCTGCCCGCTTTTACGTTTTTGCTCTCCTGTCAGTCTTCTTCGCGCTCGGTGTTTACGAGATGATGCCATCGCTGACACCCGCGACGGCGAAAGAGGCGTTCGATGAGGTGGCCGACGAGAGTACGGACGTCGTCAGTGTCGGCCAAACCGGCATGCCGGCTTCAAATGCCCGCGTTCAGCCAATCCTGGTGAAGCATCGGAACCAATTCGTCGTCGTATGCGTTGCCGGTTGCAGGGGACAAGCCAACCTGGTGCAGGTCCTGCCCAAACCCGTGCGCAAGCGCACAGCTCAATTCGTTCCGGCAGCATTCTTCGGTGGAACGGCGGCTGAGAGCGACGACGTGATCTGTCTTGCGGGTTGTGACAAGAAGGCGGGGCAAGTCGTACAGCGCATGCAGGGCCTGCGCAAAAAGTAGTGAGTGGCGCTGAGTTCCAAGCATGCCCAAATGAAAGGGCGACGCGCCGCTCGAGATAACGGCCTAGAGGTGTCGCTTGCGGGAACGCTTTGCGTGCCTTGTCACTCGATCACCTTGCGCACGTCGTCGTAGCTGTCGGCTTTATAAACGAGCCCGTTCTTGATCATATACAGCCACTCAAGCTTGTCGCTTATGGCGAGGTCTTCGGGCGTGACCGACTCCAGCGCGTCAAAGTTCTGATTGCGGAAAAGATTCGCGGTTGTCTTTGAGGCTTCAGGGTCGAGGTATTGCCAGTCGTCCTTTTCGGGCAGCCGGGACGCCGCCACTCGTTGAAACACAACCTCCCTCAAAGCGGACGGGGGCAGTTGGTCCGACTTTATGTACTCCAAGACTGCCTCGACAAAGCCGATCTGGACGAGCCCTGAGCAGATGTATTCGTTTGGCGGTGTCCAATTCCTTTCGCGGAAAGTTTGGATTGTTTCCTCATCGCCCCGCATACTGCGCTCGACGCCGAACCAGATATTGCGCACGATATGTCCGAGCGCCCAAAAATTATAGTCGGCTTTGATCTTATCGAGCAGCAGGCCGCGCACCCGGCTCTGCTTGGTTTCATCGAACCATTCCTTCTTGAAGCGCTTAATGGCCAGGAAGGAGCTCTTGTCGGCGATGTAATCGCGCAGGTTGGTCAGATCGACGCCGCCGGTGGACGCCTCAATGACGAAGGTGTTGGTGTATCCGGACTCAAACTGGGGGCCGGTGAAGACAAGAGCCGCGTGCGAAAAGGGCGAGTCTGTGGCCCAGCGGATGACCCAAGAGATAAGATCCCAGTCGCGCCGCGTTAGCACGATGTCGGATCGCTTCAGGTAGTTGCCGTCGAGGAACGTCTCTATCGGCATCGGCCAGCTCTCCTCAGCGGGGCTGGCGGCGGGGTTCTGGGCGGCGATGGGTGCGGGCGGGGTGGTCACACCGGCGAATGTTGTGCCCACGATTGCGGCGATTGCCAAAGTGCTCAAGCTTGCTGCGGTGAGGTAGCGGTTCATCTTTGGCCCCCTGAATCGTTGGCACTATGAAAAGTTGCACATCGCGACGCCTGGCCAGGGCAGGCAATGGGGCCACTTCATTTGGTTAATTTCAACTATCGCATGGCCGGCGCAATGGTCAATTTGATGACAATGGTGAGGATGTCAGCAGCAGACCATGCTCGTTTGCCCGGTTTCTTCACATTTTTGCAGCGCAATCGGTCTTGCCCAGCCGCTTGGCCTGCTTCAAAAGGTCGAGCTTTAGGCCGCCGCCGGCCGGCAAGTTGTGTAAAGAACCCATCGCAGGCGGTCGATGGGCGAACGCTGAGTGGGAACTGAGTGGGAACCATGGGCGCAAAGACGCCACGCGATTTTGAGGCCCTTGAGGCCCAGGCCCGAATATTGCTCTCCGTGTTCATCGCGGCGGGGCACGAGGCCGTCGCGCCTCCTGCGATCCAACCTGCGGCGGTTTTTCTCGATGTCGTCGGCGAGAGCCTGCGGGGGCGCACCTACGTCTTCACCGACCTTGATGGCGAGGAGCTGTGTCTGCGCCCTGATCTCACGGTGCCGACGTGCCGGCTTTATCTGGAACGCCACTCGAACGCCGAAGCCCGTGCACGCTATTGCTACAATGGTACAGCGTTTCGCTTTCAGCCAGAGGGTGCTGATGCCGCTCACCCGCGTGAGTTCCGCCAGGCCGGTATTGAGTCCTTCGGCGACCTGAAGCGCGAGGAGGCCGAGGCGCAGACGTTCGCGCTCGTGTTGACGGCTCTGCAACAAGCCGGACTTCGTACTTGGCAGCTACGGATCGGCGATCTCGGGCTTTTCGACGCCGTGCTCGCCGC
>JAUWCP010000273.1 GCA_030609245.1 Hyphomicrobium sp. | reverse complement strand
GGCGCGGTATCGAGCCACCATCCGTGAACATTCGCCTCGGCTCTATTTGTTCGCCGCTTGACCGCGTGAAGGCGAACGGGGTGGTGCTGCGCGGGATAAACTCGAACCAGTTAGGCGCCACCCAGCGAAGCCGTATGTTCTCGAGTCCCTCAAACGTCCCGCCAGGCAAAGACTCGGCTGCCGCTGCCTCTAGTTCAGTTGATGGCGCGAGCTGTTCGGGCTGAAGCTTGAGTTCTTCAGGGGACAAGATAACGCTCTCGCGGATTTCAATCTTTGCATCGAGGGCGTTCCGCGCAGCCGTCTCCAGATCCTCTGTGTGTGTCGGCATAAGGCATTCGCTCTACGGCAGCTCAGGCGGTACGCGCGGCAAACAAACTCATCTCATACTCTTCTAGGATAGTGCCTCGTTTCAAGTCTGTCGCTCTTGGCGCAAGGTCCAGCAAACAATCTTGCCGCCAGCCTCTGCACCGGAGTACGCTCCGTAGCGCCCGCCCAGACACTGGCAAATGAGCGTCAAATTCTAACTCAAGACCTGGTGTCGCTTCGTCGGGCAGGCCATTGAACCGGTCCGAAACGGCTGGTCGATGCCGCACTCGCCTGTCTTTGCCCCCCAGTTGAGGGAAACAGCCATGACTAAGAGCGCAGCAGGAAAAGATGCTGTCGCTGAAGGCATCTTTCCTAAGCCCCGCTGCTTCTGACTCCCAAAAGTACACATGCGTGCAGATCATGGCGGCTCTTCAAGGCTGGGTGTTGCTAACCATGATCATGCACGAAACTCTTACAGCGGCCCCAAATCGCGCAAACTTTGTATCGAATGGGTCTTGCTCACCATCGCGCTCTGCATTGGTGTCCTCATCGCCAAAAATCCTGGCGTCGGCGTAGTGATGCCGCAGCAAGACTGACTGACGCGGACGATCAAGGCAGTAGATCATGTCCTATTCTGGTCTTAGAGAGACCTTGGCAGCGGCTGGTTATGCCAAGGTCCTCGTTTCATTGAAGGCATCAGAGGACGCAACGGCGGCGACGTTCGCGCCGCCGGCGCGGCGCTTGCCGAAGGCGGACACTGATGCGTTCGAGAGAGCACTGATGAATTTTTTCATTATTCCCAGCCAAGCGCAGTCGGAAAACCTGGCAGCTGCGGCTGCCAGATCGGCAAGCCGGCGCTTCAGGCGCTCAGAACCGCTGTCTACCCGTCGCATGCGCATTTATCCGCACCTGAGGCTGGCGACTGGATATGTCGACGTCAGTGGCGCGGCGGCGCTTGCTGCTAACAGTCGCGTCAGCAGCGTTGAACTGGCACCGGAACTCAGTCTTATCCGCCCGGTCGATGCACGCCCGGCTAAGTCGAAAAAGCTTACGAGCTGGGGCATCAAGAGGCTCGAGATCGAGCGCCTGTGGGAGGCCGGCTACTTCGGCAATGGTGTAGTCGTCGGGCATCTCGACACAGGCGTCGACGGCTCGCACACCGCGCTAAGGGGGGCGATCAAGGCATTCGCAGAGTTCGACATGGCGGGTGATAGGGTGCCCAGCGCGAAACCGTGGGACAGCGGCGAGCATGGAACGCACACCGCCGGCACCATTGCCGGCCGCCCGGGTCCTAACGGCGCATTTGGTGCAGCTCCGGGGGCTCAGCTCGTCTCAGGTATGGTAATCGAGGGCGGCCAGGTTATCGACCGCATCCTGGCGGGGATGGACTGGATCGTCGAAGAGCGATGCCGGATACTCAGTATGTCTCTGGGTATTCGCGGCTTCACGCCGGCGTTTCAGACGGTCATTGACGCGCTACGGACGGCAGGCGTCCTGCCCGTCATTGCTGTCGGCAACGAAGGCCCGCTCACCAGCCGCTCGCCCGGGAATTATGCCAACGTTATTTCGGTCGGTGCGATTGACGAAGCCCGTCGGGTCGCCGACTTCTCCAGCAGCCAGAGGTTCAATCGGGAAAGTGATCCGCTAGTCCCCGATTTGGTCGCGCCGGGCGTCGGCGTTGTGTCGTGTATCCCCGGCGAAGCTTACGCCGAGATGGACGGCACCTCCATGGCGACTCCACATGTTGCAGGCCTCGCTGCCTTGCTGTTACAGGCTAAGTTTGACGCGACGGTCGACGAGCTGGAGCGGGCGATCTTCGCTTCGTGCCGGCGACCTGCCACCGCACCGGAGGCAAGGGCAAATCGGGGTATTCCTAATGCGGTTCTAGCTTTCACGCTATTGACCGGGGGTAATCTGCCGGTGGCTTTGGCAAGGGCCTCGGTTCGACGGAAGCAGGCTGCTTCGCGTAAGAAGTCGAAAACGCGTGCCGATACCGGCAAGCGCGTAGCAAAGCGGCTGGCCGCGCGCCGATAGGCGCCAAAGAAGAGGACCGACCGCCCCTCGCGCTGATCTGCGCGGGCGTTTGGAAGCCAGCGCAACTTCCCTTTGATAAGCGCCCCCGCATGTAGCAAGTTAGACTATTGAAAGGGGCGATAATGAGTGAAGATAAGCCTTCTATGGAGTGGAGCCCTGAAGCAGTTCGGCGGCAGTTGAAAAAGACCGCGGCGGAAAAAGCAGAAGGGAGTGTGAAGGCACAGGTTTTTTTTGACGAAAGCGTGTCTGCCGACTGCCTCCCGAAGGCCGCAGAGCGGGCCATCACTGAGGCCGCGGCGCGGGTAGGCCGATCTGCCTGCGTTAAGGTCAGTCGCGTTCACAAGCTTGCGAATTCGGTGTCCGTGATCGGTGATCCGGATGTAATCGCCGAACTGTTCACCGTGTCTCCGGTCAAGACGGTGCTGCCATCAGAGATAGAGGACATCTACCCAAAACCAACCCGGACCGAACGGCAAAAATGAACTCAGAAATGGAAGCCAATTCCATTCTCTCGCGGATGATCCGTGGCGTCGTTTGGCCCTTCTAATTCCCCTAACAAGGTGCTCTGAGCCGGACGATGGTTTTCGCCCGAAGAGCCTCGTCGACGGTGCGGGAGCTTTGGCGGTGCATTAGCGACATATGCACTTTGCACAATGTCCGCTTATGGCACTTAGCGGACATTCCCGACGTGCCCCCTAATGTCCGCTTTCGGGGGTAAAGCGGACATCGGCAACGCACGCTCATGTCGGCTTCTGGCCCAAAGCGGACTTGGTGAACCTTTGTGAGGGCTCCGCCTTTTGGACCGCTGCATCGCCACGACTATATGCACATAACGAGCGGCTGAGCTGCGCACGTAACGCG
>JAUWCP010000012.1 GCA_030609245.1 Hyphomicrobium sp. | reverse complement strand
TCAGTGGTAAGCCTAACATCGGTCTCCGATGGACAAGACGGCCGGGGCGAATTCCCGCTGGAAAACTCTAGGCGGTGGTGCGCATTCCGAAGATAGCGCTGCCGACGCGCACGTGAGTGGCGCCAAATTCGATGGCGGTCTCGAAATCATCGCTCATGCCCATGCTCAGGCTTTTGAGGCTGAGCTCACCGGCAAGTTTGGCCAGAAGGGCAAAGTGAACGGCCGGCTCCTCGTCTACCGGCGGGATGCACATCAGGCCGGCGATATCCAGCTTCAGGTCATCGCGGCACATCGTTACAAAGGCAGCGGCCTCCTTTGGCGAAACGCCTGCCTTTTGCGGTTCCTCGCCGGTGTTGACCTGAACGAAGAGTTGGAGCCGCTTGGCCTGCTTTGTCATTTCAGCAGCAATGGCCCTGGCGATCTTGAGCCGGTCGATCGCGTGGATTGCATCGAACAGCTCCACCGCCTCCTTGGCCTTGTTCGACTGTAGCGGACCGACAAGGTGCAGCTTTGTATCGGGAAACTGAGCCTTGAGAGCCGGCCACTTTCGCTTGGCTTCCTGAACGCGGTTCTCGCCGAACAGCAGGTGGCCGGCTTGAAGGACGGGCAGGATCCCGGGCGCCTCAAAGGTCTTGGAGACAGCGATCAACTCGACGTCAGCTGCGTCACGACCGGCAGAGCGCGCCGCTGCCGCAATCCGCCCGCGCACCCCCTCCAGCTGTTTTGCCGGTGTACTCGACATCTCAGGTGTTTGTGCCATGAGATTGCTGCCTTGACCGCCTTTTACCTTTCAGGCTCATTACGGCGCCCAACGCCCTTCAAGAAAACACTCAAGAGATTGACGCCGCATGGCCACTGAACGATACGACGCGCCCGAACGGGAAAAGCATTGGCAAGAGGTCTGGGAGAAAGCAGACGTCTTTCACGCCTCCAACGCTGATCCCCGGCCGAAATGCTACGTGCTTGAGATGTTCCCCTACCCGTCGGGGCGTATCCATGTTGGCCACTCGCGCAACTACACCATGGGCGACGTCTTCGCCCGTTACAAGCACGCAAAGGGCTTCAACGTGCTTCATCCCATGGGATGGGACGCGTTCGGCATGCCGGCCGAGAACGCGGCCATGGAGCACAAGGTCCATCCTGCTGAATGGACCCATCAAAATATCGAGACGATGAAGAGTCAGCTCAAATCTATGGGGCTGTCACTTGATTGGTCGCGCGAGATAACAACTTGCTCGCCGGACTATTACCAGCACCAACAGAAGCTCTTCCTCGACATGCTGAAGAAGGGCCTCGCGTATCGCAAGTCGTCAAAGGTCAACTGGGATCCTGTTGACCACACCGTGCTTGCCAACGAGCAAGTGATCGATGGGCGGGGCTGGCGCTCGGGCGCGCTCGTCGAGCAGAGGGAGCTAACGCAGTGGTTCTTTAAGATTACAAGTTACGCCGACGAGCTGCTTGAGGCCTTGCAAGCGTTGGAGAAATGGCCCGAGAAGGTTCGCTTGATGCAGGCGAACTGGATCGGCCGTTCCGAAGGTCAACTCGTGCGTTTTGCTCTCGATAAGAATACGGCACCGAAGGGCCAGCCGGAAGTCGAGGTTTACACGACACGACCGGACACGCTGTTTGGCGCATCATTCGTCGCATTGGCACCCGACCATCCGCTCGCACAAGCCGCAGCCAAGGACAACCCGGAACTCGCCGCCTTTTGTGAGGAGTGCCGTAACGTCGGCACATCCGTGGCAGAGCTGGAAACCGCTGAGAAAAGGGGCCTTGATACGGGCATTCGCGCCATTCACCCCTTCGACAAGACTTGGACGCTGCCCGTCTATGTCGCCAACTTCGTTCTCATGGAGTACGGCACGGGCGCCATCTTCGGATGCCCATCGGGCGATCAGCGCGATCTCGACTTTGCGCGCAAATACGAGCTGCCGGTCGTTCCCGTGATCCTGCCTCCCGGTGAGGATGCCAAGACGTTCACCATCAAGGACAAAGCCTTCGACGGTGATGGAACCATGATCAACTCCGGCTTTCTGGACGGCCTCGACACCAATGCGGCGTTCGAAGCAGCCGCCAAGAAACTCGAAAAGATTCCGCTTGCAAAAAAACCCGTCGGCAAGCGCAAGGTGAACTACCGCCTGCGCGACTGGGGCATCTCGCGCCAGCGTTATTGGGGCTGCCCGATCCCCGTGATTCATTGCGAAGCTTGTGGTGTTGTGCCCGTTCCCGACGAGGACCTGCCCGTCCGCTTGCCCGATGATGCCAGCTTCGACAAGCCCGGCAACCCCCTCGACCGTCATCCCACATGGAAGCATGTCGCCTGTCCCAAGTGCGGCAAGGATGCCCAGCGGGAAACCGATACTATGGACACGTTCGTAGACAGCTCATGGTATTTCGTCCGCTTCACAGGGGCTCATTCCGCCACCCCAGTCGACCAGAAGGCGGCGGCCTATTGGCTTCCCGTCGACCAATACATTGGCGGTATCGAGCACGCGATTTTGCATTTGCTCTACTCGCGCTTCTTCACTCGCGCGATGTGCGACACCGGCCACTTGAAACTGACAAAGAACGTGCGTGAGCCGTTCGCTGCGCTTTTCACACAAGGCATGGTGACCCACGAAACGTACAAGTCGCCCGCCGGCTACTGGTTGCTCCCTGGGCAGGTCCGCGTTGATGGCGAGGGTGACTCGCGCGGCGCCGTCGAGATCGCGACGGGTGAGCAAGCCATAATCGGCCCCGTTGAGAAGATGTCGAAGTCGCGCAAGAACACCGTGGACCTCGACGAGTTCGTCAACGAGCACGGCGCCGATGTCGCACGCTGGTTCGTACTTTCCGACAGCCCGCCCGAGCGCGACGTGATCTACACCGACGTCGGCGTCGAGGGCGCACGGCGCTTTGTGCAGCGCATTTGGCGGCTGGTGGATCAGGGGATCGAAGCGGCTGCCAAAAAGGGCGCAGCGCGTCCTAAGGAATTTGGTGCCGAGGCGACGGTGTTACGCCGGACGGCGCATAGGGCGCTGGATCACGTGGCGCAGGACTTCGAAAGCCTGCGTTTCAATGTGGCGGTTGCCCAAATCTACGAGTTCGCAAATGTTCTTGGCACAGCAATCGGAAAATCGGGCGAAGGCCTACCCTGGGCCGTACGCGAATCACTTGAACTCTTGGTGCAGATAATCTGCCCTATGATGCCGCATTTGGCCGAAGAATGCTGGGCGAGGCTCGGATACAACACATTGTTGGCCAATCAACCCTGGCCGGAGACCGAAGCGGCGTTGCTCGTTGACGATACGATCACCATTGCCGTACAGGTTAATGGTAAGCGGAGAGACGAGCTAACAATTGCCCGAACCGCTGGCTCCGACGAAATCGAGGCGGCAGCCTTGAAGCTTGAGCCTGTGGTGCGCGCCCTGGATGGTCGCCCGGTCAAAAAGGTCATCGTTGTGCCGCAGAGGATCGTGAATGTGGTCGGCTAACGATCAAAATACAGGGGCGATCGATGCGGGCTAACAGCCACCGATCGACAATTTGGGTTGTTTTGGCGTGCGCAGCGATGCCCATGCTCGCGACGGGGTGTGGCGACGGCGGATTCCGTCCCCTCTATGCCTCGCCGGCCGTTGTCGGAACCGACGTCAACGAGAAACTAGCCCAAATCGACATTGCGCCAATTCCCGGGCGCGTCGGTCAGCGCTTGCGCAACGAGCTGATTTTCCAGTCGACCGGAGGGGATCTACCGTTAAAGCCGGCCTATCGCCTCAACATTGTCATTCGTGAATCCATCACGGCCACGCTCGTTCGCATCGACGGTGATTCTCTCGGCAGTACTTATAACCTTGATGCCTCGTTCAAACTGATCAGGATGTCCGATAATACCATCATGCTCGAGGGCAAGAGCTTTGGACGATCGCCATTCCAGCGTTTCGATTCAGTCTTCGCCAATGTTCGTGCGCGCAAAGATGCGGAAGATCGCGCCGCGCGGACAATCGGGAACGAGCTCAAGTCGCGGTTGGCCGCTTTCCTTTCGGGCGCCGCCTGAAGTGAGCCCATCTTGATGGCGCACTATTTCTCTCTTTCGCGGTAACGCCTCATGGTCGCCGTCAAGGCTCATCAGGCTCAAAGCTTTCTCAAGCCGCCTGGTCCGCGCCAGTCCGCCATACTGTTCTATGGAACTGATGCAGGTCTCGTTGCCGAGCGCGCACGTGCACTTGCTACATTGATCGCGCAGCGCGAGGATCCTCACGGAGAAATCATTCGCCTAGACGATGCCGACCTCGACACAGATCCAGAACGCCTTGCCGTTGAGCTGCAGACCGTGCCGATGTTCGGAGGCACCAAGATCGTACGCGCAACGACAGGACGGCGGATCGGAACAACCGCTATTAAACCGCTCCTCGACGAGGATAAGCTTGCTTCGACGTTAATCGTCGAAGCGGGAAATTTGCGTCCCAACGATTCCCTGCGGTCTCTCTTCGAAAAATCGAGCAAGGCCGCCGCCGTCGCTTGTTATCCCGACGAGGCGCACGATCTCGAATCGCTTATCAGTCAAACGCTCAAATCGTACGGTCTCACAATTGATCCCGAAGCGCGCGATCTCCTTCTGGCACGCGTTGGCGCAGACCGGGCGTTGTCGCGCGGCGAGATCGAAAAGCTTGCGCTCTATGCCAAGGGCAAGACCCAGATCGATGCCGGCGACATCGATGCTATCGTCGGAGATGCATCTGAACTTACTATCGACAAGGTCGTAAGCGCTGCAGCCTCGGGCGACTCTGCTCGTGCCGTCAGCGAGTTCGCACGCGCATTGACCTCCGGACCGGACGCGCAAGTCATCATCCTGGCCCTACAGCGCTATATCCACCGCCTGCATCGCATTCGCTGCGAGCTTGACGCGGGTCGCTCGTTTGAGGAGGTGTTGCGAAACTTCCGGCCACCAATCCATTTTAAGCAAAAAGACACGATCGCCCGGCAAATACGCACCTGGTCGTCTGCACGTCTTGCCGATGCCCTCCGTCGCGCTGGGCGGGCGGCAAAATCCGCTCGCCTTTCCGGCGCACTCCAAGTGGCGATAACAGAACAGCTACTGCTCGATCTGGCTACGGCCGCCCGTGCCGGCCAACGCTAGAAGAAATAGCTAGCCCTATTTCTCTGAGCAAACTTGCCCCTCTGCGATCGCTGCCTATAGTGCGCGGCACTCTAAACCCCGGGGATATCATGACCGACACACGCTACGACGTCGTTGGCATTGGCAATGCCATCGTCGACATCATTGGCCGCTGCGACGACGCCTTCCTTGAGCGCCATGACGCCCCCAAGAGCCATATGCGCCTCGTCGAAGCTGCTACCATTGAAACGCTGTACGGCACCATGGGACCCGGCATCGAGGTGTCGGGCGGCTCGGCTGCAAACACAATGGTTGGGATCGCTTCCCTTGGTGGCAGCGCTGCATTCATTGGTAAGATCGCCGACGACGAGTTCGGCCGCATCTTCTCGCACGACATTCGTGCTGCTAACGTTGCCTTCAAAACTGCGGCCGCTGCGGGAAAGGCCCCCACGTCGCGCTCGCTCATTCTCGTGACACCCGATGGCGAGCGTACGATGAATACCTTTCTCGGCATCAGTACCGATCTTGATCAAGGCGAGGTCGACCCGGCGCTTATAGAGTCGTCGGCGATCGTTTATCTTGAGGGCTATCTGTTCGACCAGCCCGAGGCCAAGGCGGCATTCCGCCAAGCGGCGAGCGTCGCTGCCAAAGCTGGACGCAAAGTCGCGCTAACGCTATCGGACGGATTTTGTGTTGATCGCCATCGCACCGAGTTCTTGGAACTCATTCGCTCAAACGTCGACATATTATTTGCCAATGAAAGCGAGATCACCGCGCTCTATGAGACATCGAATTTCGACGAGGCGGCGCGCCGGGCCGCGTCCGATAGTAAGCTCGCCGTCCTCACGCGCAGCGCCCACGGCTCTCTCATTCTCTCTGGTGAAGAGAATATCTCCATTCCCGTCGTGCCGGTTGAGAACGTCGTGGATCTCACAGGCGCCGGTGACCTCTATGCGGCTGGATTCTTGTTTGGCCTAACGCAAGGTCTGTCGTTAGAAACCGCGGGGAAGCTTGGCAGCCTTGCCGCTTCCGAAATTATTTCCCACGTCGGCGCACGGCCGGAAAAACCGCTCGACACCCTAGCGCGCGCAAACGGCCTGCTGTCTTAAACAGGGGCATGCAACAAAGCAGACGCCGCTCCGGTTTACGGCGGGCCTTCAAGTTGTAGTTCCGACCACAGTCGCTTCAGGTATTGGATACAAGTTTTTGGATGCATTTTCGCAACATTAGATCTCAATTGTCGCCCGTAGACCCCTGATACCTATTTATTATCCTTGGTTCGGACTCGTCTCCTCCACACAATTGCTGACGACGAATCGATTGGCATGGGATTGATCATGGCCAGCGCAACTGCGCGCCAAGGGCGTCCAAAAGGTAGCGGTGTCGACGACAGTCAGCAGCTCGCACGTATCGCTGCGCTACTCGCCGCCGACCCCAAACTCAAGCCCACAACCGCTATCCGGTCACTCGGCATCGAGGATCCCTCACTCATCCGGCGGCTACGCGACAAGTACCGCGCCAAGCAAGCTGTGTCGGAGACCAACGCCCGTCAGAAAACGACGGCGAAGCCAAAACCGAAGGCAGCGGCGAACGGTGTTGAGAATCCCGAGACGCGAGCAACTGCGACGGCACCTTCGAGTTTGCGGTCAGGACCCAGCACCAGTTGGAACTCCGTGCCGGCGGATATTTTTGTCGCCTGGTGCGGGTTCGGTTTGAACGCAGTCAGCGCCGCGATTGAGAAGCAACACGCCGTTGCGCAACACTTGCTGCGCCAGCTGTGCGTCTCCATGGCGATCAGAAGCCAGCTTCTGCTTCATGAGTTTGCACTAGCCATTTGCAAGCGTAGCCGACGACGAACGTTACACGCCAACTAGAGCGAGTGTTTGAGCCGATCTGTTGTGAAGCCAGAGCGCGTTACTTGATGGGCCGCCTCCCCAGGCGGCCCGTTTTTTATAGCTTGCGCAGAGCTACCGATTCCACATGGTGATCGGCACTCTTTCTCAAAATCAGTCCCGCGCGCTGCCGTGTCGGAAGAATGTGCTCCTCCAAATTTTTCAGGTTGATCGTGTTCCAGATCTCTGTTGCCCGCGCGTGGGCATCGCCTTGCGACAGGTTCGCATACTGGTGAAAGTATGCGCCCGGATCGCGAAAGGCCGTACTGCGTAGACGCATGAAGCGCGCAACGTACCAATCGCGGATCACATCTGGCTCAGCGTCAAGGTAGATCGAAAAGTCGAAGAAGTCCGACACGAACGGAATGGCCTCGCCGCCGCGCGGCATGTTCGCGGGCTGCAGCACGTTGAGACCCTCCACTATCAGAATGTCGGGCGACTCGATGACCGTCGTTTGATCTAACAAGATGTCATAGTGAAAGTGCGAATAGACCGGCACCTCGACACGCTTCATGCCCGACTTCACGTCGGCGAGAAAGTTGAGCAGCCGCGCCGTATCGAAGCTCTCAGGGAAGCCCTTGCGATTCATGATCTGCCGGCGCTCGAGTTCCGCATTCGGCAAGAGGAAGCCGTCTGTCGTGATCTGCTCGACTCGGGGATGGTCGGGCCACCGCGCCAACAGCGCCTTTAAGACACGCGCAGTCGTACTCTTGCCGGCGGCAACCGATCCCGCAACACCAAGGATAAACGGGACTTTTCCGTCGTCGCGACTGAGGAACTTCGAGGTCACCGCATGCAATTGCTGCGAGGCGGCCACGTAGAGATTGAGAAGGCGCGACATCGGCAGGTAGATCTCTTCGACCTCCGCAACCGACAGCTCCTCAATGATTCCCGAGAATTGCTCCAGCTCGCTTTCGAGCAATGTCATCGGTGTGTCTGCGCGCAGCCGCGACCACTCCTCGCGATCGAACACACGATAGGGCGAATACTGCAAATTGGCGGGATAGGGCATGACGTTTGAAATCGCGCCGTGAAACAACCGGTGTTTAAGTTACATCACCGCTGCGTGCGGCTCGATTTTTCTTCCAGCCCCGACGTGCCACTGCGCCGCTCAAGAACGCTTAGCACGTCCTCAAGTGATACGCCGCGGCTCTCCAAGAGCACTAAGAGATGATAGAGCAAGTCGGCCGCCTCTTCCTTGAGCTTGTCTTCGCTTTCGCTCGTAGCCGCGATGACCGTCTCGATCGCTTCTTCACCAAGCTTTTTGGCGCAGCTTGCCGGGCCAGCATCGAGAAGTTGCCGGGTGTAAGAGGAACCGGTGGCGGTGCGACGCGCGCGGATCGTCGCGGCGAGGCGCTCTAAAATATCATTGCTCATGGCAGGTCTCGACGGCCGCACAGGGGCCTTGCTGCGCCCGGCTCATGCAGCAAAAGTGCCGCGCCGTCAAGAACTTATACCCGCGATCAGCCCCCAGGGCTACCGATGAGCCGCATGCGAATGTAATCGAGCTGGTCGAAATTACCGTACTTAATAATGAGGTTGCCGCTCTCGCCAGAGCCGCGCTTGACCTCAACCTTCAAGCCGAGTGCTGCTGACAACTCGTTCTCGAAGGCGCGCGTGTCGGCATCCTTTTCACGCACGCTGCGCGTCGAGCCACCGCCACGGCCAACTTCAACCTCATCGCCCCCCTGCGCCAGCGCCTCAACCTGGCGCACGTTGAGGTCATGCTCGATGATGTGATGCGCCAGTTCCTCGGCGTCATCGCGACCAATCAATGCTCGCGCATGACCAGCGGTCAGCTCGCCGTTTCTGACCATTGCTTGCACGCTCTCCGACAGCTTCAGGAGTCGCAGCGTGTTGGCGACGTGACTACGGCTCTTACCGATGATCTCGGAGAGCTGCTCCTGGCTGTAGTCGAAACGCTCGACCAGCTCGCGATAACCTGTCGCTTCTTCAATCGCGTTGAGGTCGGCGCGCTGCACGTTCTCAATGATCGCAAGTTCGAGAACCTCTTTATCATCGAGATCGCGCGCGATGACGGGAACCGTGTGCAACCCCGCCTTTTGCGCCGCTCGCCAGCGCCGCTCACCGGCGACAATCTCGTAGCCGTCTGCAACCGGCCGCACGATGATCGGTTGCACCAGGCCTTTGTT
Source organism: Hyphomicrobium sp. (assembly GCA_030609245.1). Classification (GTDB taxonomy): domain Bacteria; phylum Pseudomonadota; class Alphaproteobacteria; order Rhizobiales; family Hyphomicrobiaceae; genus Hyphomicrobium_A. The sequence goes on along the minus strand of JAUWCP010000012.1, from coordinate 12,250 downwards.
GCGGATCGAGTCAGCGAGTTCGGCTAGTTCGTCATCGCGGAAGTCTTTGCGAGGATTAAGCCGCCCCGGTTTCAAGTCCGCCGTGGAGACCAAGCGCTGCTCGCCCTCCGGAGGAAGCACGGGCTGTCCCGGTGTCGGCTCACCTATGAGCGAAGCCAATCCGCGTCCCAAACGGCTCCTTGCCAATGGTGCGTTCATTGCGTGTCGTGCCTCTTGTTTCGTTAGGCGGCTTTGTACTGGCGCTCGCGTTCGATGATCTCGGTCGCAAGCTTGATATAGGCTTGGCTCCCGGCGCAGTCGTAGTCATAGAGCAGGATTGGTTTGCCGTGCGATGGGGCTTCAGCCACCCGTGTGTTGCGGGGAATGATCGTTTCGTAGACCTTGGTGCCGAAAAAACCGCGGACGTTCTCCGCGACCTCCCGCGACAACGACGTGCGCGCATCGTGCATCGTCAACACAACACCCTGAATTTCGAGTGAGGGATTAAGCGTAGCGCGGATCTGGTCGATGGTGTCTTTGAGTTGGGAGATGCCTTCAAGCGCGAAAAACTCGCATTGAACTGGCACCAACACAGCATTTGCGGCCGTCATTGCGTTAAGTGTCAGGATGTTGAGAGACGGAGGACAGTCAATCAGCACGTAATTAAAGGCCTCTTCCGGTGGCACCGTACGCTGCTGGGCCCGAAGCTCGCTTAGCGCATCACGCAGGCGAAAAGCGCGGTTCTGGTCCGTGCCAAGCGTGGCCTCGATACCAACCAAATCCGCGTTGGCTGGCACCGCAAACAGTCCCGGGACAGCCGTCGGCTGGCTTGATTCCATTAAGGTGGCGGACCCCGTCAGCACGTCGAACGTTGTCTTTGAGCGCACGTCCCTATCGATTCCAAGCCCCGTAGACGCGTTACCTTGAGCATCGAGATCGAGCACCAGCACCCGCTCACCGATCGCCGCCAGAGCGGTGCCGAGATTGATTGCTGTCGTCGTCTTACCCACGCCACCCTTTTGATTGGCGATGGCAAGTGTCCGAAGCCCAGAAGCTCCCATTGTCGCGCCCGTCACCGTTCAACCCTCCGCTTTGGTTCTCAACGCGCGAATTACGATTATTTGGCTGTCGGTGTCCGTCTGACTTGGACGCAGCTCAGCCAAGAAATTCCACTTCTGACGGGCCTCATCGAGCTCCGCCTGTGCCCCGCGACCCTTGAGAAAGAGGCCCACGGTGGAATCTGAAAAGTAAGGTGCGGCCAATTCAAGGAGCCGCGGCATCGGCGCCAGTCCTCGGGCCGTAATCACGTCGACAGGACCAACCTTATATTGAGTCGCAGCTTTCTCGATTCGCTCAGGATAGATGTCCACAGGCACCCCGGCCTGACGTCCGACTTCACCCAGGAAAGCGGCCTTGCGCGTATCGCTCTCTAGGAGGGTCACATGTGCGCCTTGCCGCTCGGCGAGCAGGATCGCAATAACCAGCCCGGGGAAACCCGCTCCGGAGCCCAAATCGAGCCACCGCTTGTCCCCGGCCGGTGCTATTTCGAGAATTTGGGCGGAATCGGCGAAATGGCGCAACCAAATGTGGTCGAGCGTACCGGGCCCCACGAGATTGATCGTCTTCTGCCAGCGCTTAAGCAACGTTTCGTAGGTGCTGAGCCGCGCCAACGTTTCACGTGAAACAGAAAACAGCCGTGCAAAGTCTTCCGCACCGCGGATCGACGCCACATGGGGCCTTCCCATCACGCCGATTTCCGGGCCGATTGCGCCTTGAGCCGCGCAAGGAGCAAGAGAAGCGCTGCTGGGGTCACGCCATCGATACGTGCTGCCTGAGCGAGCGTGGCTGGTCGGTGCCGCGTCAGCTTTTGGCGCACTTCACTCGAAAGTCCTGGCAAGCTGCCAAAGTCCAACTCAGGCGGTATGCGCAGGGCCTCGTCCTTGCGCAGGGCTTCCACGTCAAGCTCCTGACGGCGCACGTAAGACGCATAGCGCGCATCGACTGCGATCTGAGCGGCGATTGCCGGTGCGATCTGTCCAATCTCCGGCCAAATGGCTGCGAGCCGGCTAAGCTCAACATTGGGCAGCGCCAGCAAATCGAATGCGCTGCGCCGGCGCCCGTCCTTATTGACGTCGATGCCACGCCGGCCAGCCTCTGTCGGCGTGAGCGTCAACGACCGCAACATTGCCGTCGCCTCGCTGAGCTTCACTGCCTTGACCTCGAACGCCTGCCGTCGCGGTTTGCCGACACACCCCAAAGCGATCCCCTGCGGCGTCAGCCGCTGATCGGCGTTGTCTGCGCGCAACCGCAGCCGGTACTCGGCACGCGAGGTGAACATGCGATAAGGCTCGCTTACCCCGCGCGTGACGAGATCGTCGATCATGACGCCCAGATAGCTGTCCGCCCGCGATAGAACGAAATCCTTATCCGAACCGCCGGCGGCCAGGGCGGCGTTGATCCCGGCGGCGATCCCTTGTGCGCCCGCCTCTTCGTACCCTGTGGTGCCATTGATCTGGCCTGCGAGATACAACCCGGGCAGCTCCTTGACCTCCAAAGTTAGCGTCAGCTCTCTCGGATCCACATAGTCGTACTCGATGGCGTACCCGGGCCGCTTGATGACTGCCCGCTCCAGGCCCGGCATGGTCCGCACAAAGGCCTCTTGTACGTCGGCGGGAAGCGAGGTCGAGATCCCGTTGGGATAAATGGTGTCGTCGTCGAGACCCTCCGGCTCGAGAAACACCTGATGTGCACTCCGGTCGGCAAAGCGGACCACCTTGTCCTCAATCGACGGGCAATAACGCGGGCCCGTGCTTTCGAGCTGGCCCGAGTAAATGGCCGAGCGGGCCAGGTTGGCGCGGATGATCGCGTGCGTCTCCGGCGATGTTCGCGTGATCGCGCAGGCAATCTGAGGCGTGGTGATCCGCTCCGTCAGGAACGAGAATGGTACCGGCGGATCGTCGCCAGGTTGTAGCTCCAGCCCCTCCCAATCGACTGAGGAGGCCTTCAGACGTGGCGGGGTCCCCGTTTTTAGGCGTCCAAGTTGCAGCCCCAACGCGTAAAGCCTTTCGGACAGTTTGAGCGCCGGCGCTTCGCCAGATCGCCCTGCCGGGATCTTTTGCTCGCCGAGGTGAATAAGTCCGTTGAGGAATGTGCCCGTTGTCAGCACCACGGTCCGGGCGCCGAGGCGCCGCCCGTCGCCGGTCAGGACGCCGGCTGCGCGGCCGTCAACGACGATTAAATCCTCCACGCCGCCTTCCACCACCGAAAGGTTGTCTATCGCACTGATCTCTGCCTGCATCGCCTGGCGATAGAGCTTGCGGTCGGCTTGCGCGCGCGGCCCGTGGACCGCTGGCCCTTTTGAGCGGTTCAGAAGACGGAATTGGATGCCGGCCGCATCGGCGACACGCCCCATGAGTCCGTCGAGGGCATCGATCTCGCGCACAAGATGTCCCTTGCCAAGCCCTCCAATGGCTGGGTTGCAGGACATCTCTCCCACGGTCGCGAAGGTATGCGTTACGAGCGCCGTCATCGCGCCCATGCGTGCAGCGGCGGCCGCGGCCTCGCATCCGGCGTGGCCACCACCCACAACGATCACATCGAAGGTCTTATCGTACATTCAGCATACCGATCTCTTCAGCCGGGTCAGAATAGTAGCAGTGACCGCTCCATGTGCTCCAGGTCCCTGACAGGCCTCTGGCACCTTGGCTAAGTGAAATCGATGCCCTCGGCAAGCGGTGCACCATGACGAACTATGGCGGGGAAGGCCCAATAAGCGCCCATAATCTGCTCGATCAGGCCGGTATCGGACGTTCCTAGTCTCGTGCTCTTCAGGAACAAACCGAGGGACGCCCATGTCACCGAATAAGAAGACCTCGCCCGCCCAATCAACGATGGCCCCCAGCGTTCCTGAAGACCCAGCGCCACCAACACGCGACAAGACCGAAGCCGAGGCCGGATCCACACCGGCGAATTGGCAAGTGCAGATTGCGACCGCCTTGCGCGAATCGACCGTCGAGGGGCAAGACCGACCCAAATAACGACCGATCGGTTTCACGTGAAACAATCGGGCTGTCACTTTCCGATGCAAAACCGGCTGAAGACCTGATCCAGCAAATCCTCGACATCGACTCGGCCAGTGATGCGGCCCAGCGCATACGTGGCGCGGCGCAGATCTTCAGCGCGCAATTCGATTTCCCCTGGCACCGACGACAAAAAGGTGTCCAGGGACGCAAGACACGTCGATAGATTTTCTCGATAGCGCGCCCGAGTAATCGGAGGCGCCTCCACGTCTCCGATCCTTTCGCGAGCCAAGCTGGCGAGCCGACCCGAAAGGCCGTCCATTCCAGCCCCTGTCTTTGCCGAGATGGCGAGCCCATCGCAACAGGTCTTGCTGGCATTCAGTAGATCGATCTTGTTTGCGACATGCAGGACGCCCTCCCCACGATCAGCAATTTCCGCCGGAGGTTTGACTTCAGGCGCCGTCGCATCGCTCAACCAAATGACGAGCTCGGCATCGCGCGCGCTCGCCAATGTACGGCGTACCCCTTCGCGCTCAACCGAGCCTTGGGCGTCGCGAATGCCGGCCGTATCCGATATGACGATAGGCAACCCCTCCAGGTCGAGGCGAACCTCGATGACATCGCGTGTTGTTCCCTCCTCCTCTGAGACGATCGCCGCATCACGCCGAGCAAGGGCATTCAGGAGGCTTGATTTGCCGACATTAGGTGCGCCCGCCAAGGCGACCCGGAAGCCTTCGCGCAGAATCTCGCCGCGGTTTCCATCCTCAAGATGCGCGGCAATGGCGGCACGCAGATTTCTGGCGAGTTCATGCGCGCGATCAAGAGCGACGTTGGCAACATCGAGTTCATCGCTAAAGTCGATTGCGGCTTCGACGAGTGATGAGGCCTCAATCAGTTGACTGCGCCAGCCGTCGTAAAGAGAAGACAGCGCCCCGCTCATCTGACGTAGCGCCTGTCGCCGTTGTGCCTCTGTTTCCGCATCGACAAGATCGGCGCGGGCTTCGGCTTGTGCCAGATCGATCTTGCCGTTCTCAAAAGCCCGGCGGGTGAATTCGCCTGGTTCCGCCAGCCGGCACTCTGGCAAACTCCCAATCGCCGATAGCACGCTGCGCACTATGGCTGTCCCGCCATGAACGTGGAATTCGGCGATGTCCTCACTGGTGTCGGTCTTCGGCCCTGCGAACCATATGATGAGACCCTGATCGAGCGTCTCGCCGCTTTCAGGATGCCGTATACGCCGTATTCCGCTCATGCGATCTATCGGGCGAGGCGGCGCCATTTGATCTATGACGGCACCGGCGCGAGGTCCCGACACACGCACCACAGCAATGGCAGCGCGCCCAGGTGCGCTGGAAAGCGCAAAGATCGTCGACCGGTCGCCCATGGTTTTGGAGTACTCGTAGTGAGGAGCGTCGTCTATTAACTCTATGGTCGCTCCGGAGCGTGAAATGAGCGAAAATCGCCTCGCCCGCGAAACCAGCCCCTATCTGCTTCAGCACAAAAACAACCCGGTTCACTGGTGGGCTTGGGGCCCTGAAGCGCTCGCCGAATCTAAGAGCAGTGGCAAGCCAATTCTACTTTCGGTTGGATACGCGGCCTGCCACTGGTGCCACGTCATGGCCCATGAGAGCTTCGAGGACGACGAGACGGCCGCCGTCATGAACGAGTTGTTCGTGAACATCAAGGTCGATCGCGAGGAACGCCCCGACATCGACGCGATCTACATGGGGGCCCTGCACTCACTTGGTGAGCAGGGCGGTTGGCCACTTACCATGTTCCTCGACAGCGAGGCTCGGCCAGTGTGGGGCGGCACATATTTTCCCAAGCAGAGCCGCTTTGGCCGGCCGGCTTTTGTCGATGTCTTGCGCCAGGTCGCGCGCATCTTTCGCGAAGAGCCCGACAAGGTCTCAAAGACCGGCAGGCTTCTAATCGAAAGTCTGCTGTCAAACCCGACAGTCTCCAGCCAACCAACGATCGATGACCGCATGATCTCCGGCCTAACTGAGAAGATGGTTCGCGCCGTTGACCCAGTGAGCGGCGGCCTTAAGGGCGCGCCCAAATTTCCGCAATGGAGTTTCTTCTGGCTGCTCTGGCGTGGCGGCGTTCGCTATGACCAAGAGCCGGCACGAGCCGCGGTTTTGACCACGCTCGCCAACATTTGTCAGGGCGGCATCTATGACCATCTGGGTGGCGGGTTCGCACGCTACTCGGTCGACGAGCGGTGGCTCGCGCCACACTTTGAAAAGATGCTCTACGACAACGCGCTGCTCATCGATCTACTCACAGAAGTGTTTCGCGAGACGGCCTCACCGTTGTTCAAGGCGCGTGTGGCCGAAACAGTCGAATGGATCGAACGCGAAATGATCGCGGATGGCGGCGGGTTTGCGGCCTCGCTTGATGCAGATTCCGAAGGCGTAGAAGGCAAGTTCTACGTTTGGCGCCTGGACGAAATCCTGGGCGTTTTGGGTGCAGAAGACGGCCGCTTCTTCGCTGACATCTACGACGTCACACCCGATGGCAATTGGGAAGGCCACACGATCCTCAACCGCCTTTCCAACCTCGAACTCGGGCCTAGCGAAAATGAGCAGCGGCTTGCAAAGCTCCGGCACAGGCTTTTGGAGGTTCGCAGTAAGCGGGTTCGCCCCGGCTGGGATGACAAAGTCCTCGCCGATTGGAACGGCTTGATGATCGCAGCTCTAGCGCGCGCGGCAACGATCTTCGGGCGTCCCGAATGGTTGGAGCTTGCCCAGCGCGCCTTTGAATTTGTCGTAAAGCGCATGACAGTCGATGATCGACTGCTGCATTCATTCCGCGATGGTCGCGCCAAAGCCCCTGCCACGGCCAATGATTACGCCAACATGATCTGGGGGGCATTGCGCCTGCACGAAGCGACCACCGACCCGCATTACTTTGAGCAGGCCGTGACATGGACGGGCGTACTTGACCGTCACTATTGGATTGCGGACCAAGGCGGCTACGCCACATCCGCCGATGACACCACTGACGTCATTGCACGACTGCGCCCCGGCTCGGACGATGCCACGCCCAACGCCAACGCAATCATGATGGCAAATCTGGTGGCGCTCACTACACTCAGCGGCGAAGCCAAATACGCGGAGCGCGCGGCTGCAATTCTCGCGGCATTTGGTAGCGATCTGGGCCGCAATGTCATTGCTCACACGGGCCTTCTGGCCGGCGCAATCGACCTCATCGCCCCGCAGCAAATCGTCCTCGCAGGGCATGGGCTGAAGGGAGGCGATGCGCTTATTGAGGCTATTAGAAATATTTCTTTGCCGGGCGCCCTACAATATGGCTTGGATGGCGAGATCCGCTCCAAACTACCGGCTTTGCGCGATAAACCATCGATTAACGGACAGTCGGCAGTTTACGCCTGTCTCGGACCACAATGCTCGCAACCTCTAACCGATCCAGCCGAACTCTCTCGGATCTTGAAGGCCCAAAGGCGTATATGATAATCGTAGGTAGAGGCAGCATGAGCACCGAGGCTTACCGCACTGAAATGGCTACAAAATCTTATGCTGGGCATGGAGCAACGACTGTGCTTTTCTACGACTTCGCATTGGAGACGCGCCGATGCCAATTCTAAGGGTGCTTGTGCGCTTCGGCTTTGTGCCCTTCATGCTTCTGGGTCTCAATGGCGCGGCCTATTGGGTCGTGTCTCAGGGCCATAGTTACGCTTGGCTTCTCCCGCTTCTGGTCGTCGCGTTCGCTGCCGCTCACGCCGGTGAGCATATCGCGCCCTGGTACGAAGAGTGGAACGATCCGCACCAAGATGACAACGCGAACATCGCGCACATCATCGTCTACGAGATTTCGAATATAAACGGGGTTCTTTTAATCCCGCTGATTGTCTGGCTCTTTCCCTTCCAGGGTATTTGGCCGACCGAATGGCCGCTCCTCGTTCAGTGGTTGATCGCGATCGTGATCGCCGACTTTGCCTTCATGATCGTTCACATGTTGAGCCACCGGTATCCGTTCCTGTGGCGGCTTCATGCCGTGCATCACGGGGTTGGGCGTCTCTACGGATTCAATGGGCTCGTGCGCCATCCAATCCATCAATCACTGGACATGATCGTCGGTACGATGCCGCTGGTTATTCTCGGCATGCCGGTGAATGTTGCGATCCTCTTGGGCTTTGCCGTTTCCATCCAGCTCATCGTGCAGCATGCGAACGTCGCCTATGCACTCGGTCCACTTCGCAATCAGATGTCAATCGGGCGCATTCACCACATTCATCACGTCAACTGGGGCAAGGAAGGCGACTGTAATTTCGGTCTGTTCTTGACGCTTTGGGATCGTCTATTCGGCACGTTCCTAGCTGAGCCCTCGCGGCCCATTAAGGCCGATGACATGGGCATCGACGAGGTGCCGCACTTCCCCAAGTCATATCTCGAGCAGATGTTCTTCCCGTTCATATACAAGCCGGGAGACGGCGAGCCGGAGCGGTATCAGGCGCAGAAGCCGGAGGGATCTCTTGGCTCTGAGGAGAGCAAAGATCGCTTACATCCGGCCGAGTAGAATTTCGTGAGGCAAACGCGATGCAATTAGGGCCGTCCTTTGGGCGGCCCTAATGCTTTAGGTATTCATCGAATCGAAGAACTCGTCGTTGGTCTTTGTCGACCTGAGCTTGTCGATCAGGAATTCGATGGCGTCCATCGTTCCCATCGGATTGAGGATCCGGCGCAGCACATAGACCTTTTTGAGTTGATCCTTCGGCACCAAGAGCTCCTCTTTGCGCGTGCCAGAGCGCGCCACGTCGATCGCCGGAAACACGCGCTTATCAGAGACCTTGCGGTCGAGGATGATCTCGGAGTTACCGGTGCCCTTGAACTCCTCGAAAATCACCTCGTCCATGCGCGAGCCGGTATCGATCAGCGCCGTTGCGATAATGGTCAGCGATCCGCCTTCCTCGATATTCCGCGCGGCGCCGAAGAAGCGCTTGGGTCGCTGCAACGCGTTGGAATCGACGCCACCCGTCAGCACCTTGCCCGACGAGGGAACGACCGTGTTGTAGGCACGTCCCAGGCGCGTGATGGAATCCAAAAGGATCACCACATCGCGCTTGTGCTCGACCAGACGTTTTGCTTTTTCGATAACCATTTCAGAGACTTGAACGTGCCGTGTCGGCGGCTCATCAAACGTCGAGGAGATAACCTCGCCATTCACCGAGCGCTGCATGTCGGTCACTTCTTCTGGCCGCTCATCGATCAGCAACACGATGAGGTAGCACTCGGGATGATTGGCTGTGATCGAGTGCGCGATGTTTTGCAAAAGTACGGTCTTGCCGGTGCGCGGCGGCGACACGATAAGCGCGCGCTGCCCTTTGCCTATCGGCGACACGATGTCGATCACCCGCGCGGAGAAATCCTTGCTCGGAGGATCCTCGATCTCCAGCTTGAGCCAATCCGTCGGATAAAGCGGGGTGAGGTTGTCGAAGTGGACCTTATGTTTCGTTGCCTCGGGGTCTGCGAAGTTGATCTGGCTGACCTTCAACAGCGCGAAGTACCGCTCACCCTCCTTGGGGCTGCGGATCTCACCTTCGACTGTGTCGCCTGACCGCAGCGCGAAGCGCCGGATCTGCGAAGGCGAAACGTAAATGTCATCGGGTCCCGGCAGATAGTTCGCGTCAGGCGAACGCAGGAAGCCGAAGCCGTCTTGCAAAACCTCGACAACACCCGTGCCGATGATATCAGTTTCTTTGGCGGCGAGTTCCTTCAATGTCGCAAACATCAACTCCTGCTTGCGCATTGTACTAGCGTTTTCGACACCTGATTCTTCCGCGAAACTCAAAAGCTCTGCGGGAGTCTTGGCCTTCAGCTCTTCGAGCTTCATTTCCTTCATGGAACGCTCCGGGGCGGCCTCGGCGAAGTGGGCGGGATTTGAAGGGGTTGCCGGGCCAAATGGTGGGAATTTTGGAAACGTGGCCGAATGCCACCGTGCGGTCTGCCTTGCCCTTTGATGCCGGGCTGCGGCGACCAACTCTTAGACCTGAGCGGCCCTGAGGCGATGCGGAATTCAGCTGTATATCAGACCTAATTGCTTGGGAAAAGCCATCTGGACAAAAATTCGGGTCAAAAAGGTTTCACGATCACCAGGATAACGATGGCAACCATCAGCACCGCGGGTACCTCGTTGGCAATCCTATAAAACTTGGCCGGGTGCCGGTTGTGGTCTTGAGTAAGATCCTTGCGCCACCGACCCAGGAGATGGTGGTACCAGGTAAGTGCGGCGACGAGGCCGAATTTGGCCAGAAACCAGCCGTCCATGTAAATACCGAGCACCCAGGCGAGCCAAGGCCCCGTTATCCACACAGCGATCATCGCCGGGTTCATGATGTACCTTAGGAGCCGGTACTCCATCGTTTTAAAGGTCGCCGACAGTTCCGAGCCAGGCTTTGCCTCGGCGTGATAAACGAACAGGCGCGGCAGATAGAGCAGCCCGGCCATCCAGGCAATAACTGCGATTACATGAAATGCCTTGAGCCACAACATCGTGGTTAGACACCTTCACCGCGGACGAGTGCAACAAGACGCGCAACGTTCTCGGGCGGTGTTTCGGGAACGATGCCGTGTCCTAGATTGAAAATGAAGGGAACAGTATTCATCGCGTCAAGAATTTGCTTCACACGAATTTCCATATGCGTGCCACCTGCAAGAAGCAGTAGTGGATCGAGGTTGCCTTGAACCACGGCGCCAATACCGGCAAGCTCTCGCATCAGAACAAGTGACATTGCCGTGTCACAGCCGAGTCCCTCAACCTTTGTTTCCTGCAGATACCAGCCAGCAGTCGCACCTGCACCACGCGGAAACCCGATGATCGGCACTTGGGGATGCCGCTGCTTCAGCTGTGCCACGATTCGCTTTGTCGGCAAAATCACCCACGCCTCGAACTGATCGTCGGGCAAACATCCTGCCCAAGTATCGAAAATCTGTAGGGCATCGGCCCCTGCGCGCACTTGGCCATCGAGGTAAGCAATCGAGACCTCGACAAGAAGATCGATAAGTTGGTTGAAACCGTGCGGATCATTGTACGCCCACACTCGTGCCGCGGCCTGATCGGGTGATCCACGCCCGCCAACCATGTAGGTCGCAACCGTCCATGGCGCGCCACAGAAACCGATGAGAGCGGTCTCTTTTGGCAGATCTTGCCGCACTCGGGTAACAGTCTCGAACACACGTTCAAACACACTCGCGGTGCTATTGGGATCGAGTCGCTTCAGATCGGTCGCGTCGGATATGGGGTCGAGAATAGGCCCCTCGCCCTCGGCAAATCGCACGCCCTGACCCAACGCATCGGGGACCACCAGGATGTCGGAGAAGAGAATCGCAGCATCGAAGCCGAAACGGCGGATCGGCTGTAGCGTCACCTCTGCGGCCAGCGCCGGCGTGTAGCAAAGGTTGAGAAATCCGCCAGCTTTTGTTCGCACCTCGCGATATTCGGGAAGATAGCGTCCGGCCTGACGCATGAGCCAAATTGGAGGCGGTGCTGCGGTTCGCTTTGCCAGGACGCCGAGAAATCGGCCACGGTTGTCGGTCGAGATTGTTGGTTTCAGAGGTTGGCTCATCTCTTCACTTTAATCAAAATAGTAGAGTCTAGACTCTTATTGTTATGACTCTTAGGACTGTGGATTTGGAGGATATCGGTTTTGTCCTACCTTGTTCCACAAGCACCGCACAGCGTGAATGAGTTGGTGCCAGATCTGGCGGTCGCGACGGCAAGGGGCCACAAGTTGTGTTAAATGCTGCTCGGGTCAATAGCTTACGCGCCGCATGCTGCGGCAACTGATGAGTATGGATTGTTGACAGGTGGTGGGCCTACGCCCGACAAGGCATCTATCCTCAAGGAGAACTCCATATTGAGATCGCTTGTTCGCGCGGCGGCAAATGTGGTCAATCCCGTGGATGAGTGGACGGTGGGCGGTGTGCGAGAAGATCAGTTGCATCCGCCCTGTGGAAAACCGGGCTACTTTTCAACAAGCCGTACCGCATGGTTGTCTTCGCGATGACGAATGGACTGCCAAGTTTCTTTCATCTGCATCTCGTCTCCGACTCGACAGGGGAAACGCTCACGACGATCGCAAAGGCCGCGTGCGTGCAGTACTCGATGGTGCGCCCCATAGAGCACGTGCACCCACTGGTGCGCACACCGCGTCAATTGAAGCGCGTGCTGCAAGAAATAGAGCAAGCGCCGGGCATTGTCCTCTACACCATCATCAATCGAGATCTGACGGA
>JAUWCP010000115.1 GCA_030609245.1 Hyphomicrobium sp. | reverse complement strand
TTTCTTTATGAACATCGGATTGAACGCTCCAGTACGAATTCCTACCCAGTAGCTCCATCAGCATGGACCAATCAAGCCGAGATGCATTGGTATCAGAGGGCCTGGAAAAGGGACCCTAGCAATTGGCAGCAATCGAGCCCCATAGGTCTACTCTAATCATCGCGGTCATGGAGATCAGATGTCCGCTTTTGGCACTTAGCGGACTTTGATGCGGGCTCGGAGAATGTCCGCTCTTGGGGGTAAAGCGGACATTCCTGACGCACGCTCACATGTCTGCTTTTGACCACCCAAAGCGGACATTCAGTTCTGCTCCAGCGTCTCGTTCGAGCCTTCGCCACGTCTCTTAGGCAATGGGCCCAATCTGTCCAACATGTGCTGACGGGCGACAGGGAGACCCGATCATCACCACTTTAACGCGGTTAGTTCACCTTTTCGGCGCTCGACGTATTGGACGGCGGATCGTTCATTCTCAGGCCTTTGTTCCAGGCCGCCTTGGTATAGCCGTCACCGTCCTTAGCGATCTTGGTGGTCCAACCGTCCTTCCAATTGATGACCGCAGCACCATTGTCAAACTTCCATGTGCCTTCCATTACCTCGCCGCTGCGATTGCCTGTTGCTGACCCATTATCGCTTAATGTGATCTCGAAGGGCGTGCCAGCGGTGTCGGCCACCTTCCACGTGCCGGCGAAGTCGCTCGCGGTCGGCGGGCCAGAGCAAGCCGTCACAGCCAGAGCGAAGAGCGCCGCAAGCACGACTGTTGTCGCTTTTGCGATCTTATGCATGGGTATGGTCCTCCAAACGATCAGCAATTCACATCCAATACATGACAACGTCGTGCGCTGTCCTGCTGCCGACTGTCATAAGGGTCCCAACGCCTAAAGCAAGTCGCGATACGGGACGCGCTCGGTTATTGCGAGCACTGACAACTGCCGCGCACGACCAATCTTGCAACAAATTGAGGGAGCTGCCACGACTTGTAGCTGCGCAATGAGAATTAGCAAGCGAGACCTTTTCAATGAAACTGCGGCGCGTCCGAACCGGCTCCGACCTGCATCTGGAACTCCTGGCGCCCCAGGGATGGGTAGCTGCCGGCAAAGCGATCGCGCGCATTCTCCCGCCCTCAGGTGACGCTGCAGTGCGATGGGGGACCGACATTGTGGCGCTGCTCGGCGCACCAGCCGATGTTCGCGAAGCAATGGCCGTTGCCGCGCGCGACGTCGATCCCGAGGCGACCCGCGAGGCGGACGTTGTGATCCCGTTTGCGCCACGCTCCTACCGCGACTTCATGCTTTTCGAAGCGCACGCGATCAATGCCGCTCGCGGATTCGTAAACCGCTTCATGCCGCGCGCGGCGCCAATCGTGCGCACTTACGAAAAGGTGACCGGCACGACTTTCCCAAAACTGAGGCCGCATGCGCTGTGGTATCGCCAGCCCATCTACTACATGGGCAACCACCTAACCTTCGTAACCGACGCAGACGACGTGACAATGCCCTCCTACACCCGAGCGCTCGACTATGAACTGGAGCTGGGCTTCGTGCTCGCGCATCCGCTTCTCGATGTGCGTCCTGAAACAGCGGAGGCAGCGATTGGCGGATTTGTCGTCTTGAATGATTTTTCCGCGCGCGACGTACAGCTCGCCGAAATGGCGTCGGGCTTGGGACCGCAAAAAGCCAAGCACTTCTGCAACGCCATTTCCAAGGTCGTCGTGACGGCCGATGAGATCCTACCGCGCTGGCGCGATCTCAAAGGCCATGTGCGCCTCAATGGAGAGCGCGTTGCCGAACCGGCAACGGCTGGCGCGCGTTGGTCGTTGGGGGAGAGTCTTGCTCACGCCTCTCGCTGCGAGCCGCTTCAACCCGGCGAATTCTTTGGCTCTGGAACCTTGCCTAGCGGCAGCGGTATCGAAACCGGCCGCCTGCTTGAAGCTGGTGACACCATCGAGATCGGGATAGAGGGTATCGGCACGCTCACCAACCGCATCGTCGCGGGAGGGGCCTCGTGAAGATCATAGACCTTTCAAAGCCCATTCAATTCAACGCCGGCGACCCGCGCTTCATGCAGGTGCGCATCAAGCACAAACCCCATGGTGCCGCAAAGCTGCTCGTATGGCTGTTGGGCCTGCCGCGCCGCCTCTTTCCCAAGGACTTCGTAGGCTGGGCCGATGACACCATCACCAAAATGGGTGTGCACGCGACCACCCATATCGACGCGCCGTGGCATTACGGCCCAACGTCGGGCGGCCTGCCGGCGCAGACCATCGATGAGATCCCGCTGGAAAAGTGCATCGGCCCCGGCGTCGTCCTCGACATGACGCACAAGGCTGATGACGATCCCATCACGGTGGCAGACATGGAAACCGCCCTCGCTAAAACCGGCGCTAACATCGATGAAAACACGATCGTTCTCATCCGCACCGGCCGCGACACGCTCATGGGCACCAAAGCGTTTTGGACCAGAGGAACGGGGATGAGCGCGGCAGCGACCGAATGGCTGCTCGACCGCGGCCCGACAGTGATGGGGATCGACCAGTGGGGATGGGACCTGCCGTTTCGCGCGCAAATCGCCAAGGCGAAGGGCACCAGCAACGATACGCTCTTTTGGGAGGCCCACCGGGTCGGGCAGCGCCGGCCTTTTTGGCACATGGAGCAGCTCACCAATCTGGGGGCGCTCCCTTCACACGGCTTTGAGGTGATGGTGTTTCCATTGAAGATCGTTGGTGCCTCGGCGGCGCCGGCGCGCGTCGTGGCGGTTATTCGCTAGAGCAAGATCGTTCTTGATGACATCGCTTAAGCCCTCGCCTGACTGGTCTCCGGCAGATAAGTGAATCAGGCTCTGGAACGCGTCGTCAACGTGCGCTGCACGGCGTCGTGCCAGGCGGCGAGCTTGCGCCGGCGGCTGGAAGCGTTGAGGTTCGGCGTGAAACGCCTATCGAGCGCCCAGCGCTGCGCAAACACGTCCGGCGGCGGATAGAAACCGCACTGCAGCCCAGCGAGGTAGGCCGCACCTAAGACCGTTGTCTCCAAGATTGTCGGCCGGTCGACGGGCGCATCGAGGATGTCGGCGAGACATTGCATGGTCCAGTCAGACTCGACCATGCCACCATCGACTCGCAGCACCGTCCGCGAAGCGCCGGACCAATCCCTATGCATGGCTTCGAGCAGATCGTGAGTCTGAAAGCACGTAGCTTCGAGCGCCGCTTTGGCCAGCTCGTTGGGGCCCGTGCTGCGCGTCATGCCGAAAAGCGCGCCGCGGCAGTTGGCATCCCAATAAGGCGCACCTAGCCCAACAAA
This sequence comes from Hyphomicrobium sp., assembly GCA_030609245.1. Classification (GTDB taxonomy): domain Bacteria; phylum Pseudomonadota; class Alphaproteobacteria; order Rhizobiales; family Hyphomicrobiaceae; genus Hyphomicrobium_A. The sequence goes on along the minus strand of JAUWCP010000115.1, from coordinate 3,961 downwards.
GGCCGGCACCAGCACCACGTCCTGCGCCGGGTCGGCCGCTTGCGCCATTGGACCCGAAGCCGCTGCATGCGGAATAACCTTCAGTCCGTCGCGCAACCACTGCACGGCCGCGCCGGCGACGAATATGCCGCCTTCGAGCGCATAGGTGCGCTGTCCTTCCAATTGGTAGCCGATCGTAGATAGCAGACCGTGGCTAGAAGCGATGACCTCCGTGCCGGTATTGAGCAAGGCAAAACAGCCCGTCCCATAGGTCGATTTGATCATGCCGGGTTGAAAACATGCCTGCCCGATCGTCGCCGCCTGCTGGTCGCCGGCGATGCCGCGAATGGGAATGGGCGCTCCAAAGATCTCGGGATCTGTCTCGCCGAATTCGCAGGCGCAGTCGCAAACTTTGGGCAAAATCGAGCGCGGTACGCGAAAAATTTCAAGTAGCTTGTCGTCCCACGCTCCGGTGTAGATGTTGAGCAAGCAGGTACGGCTCGCGTTGGTTGCATCGGTCGCGTGCACGCGGCCACCGGTAAGACGCCAAAGAAGAAAAGTGTCGACCGTGCCAAAGGCAAGCTCGCCGCGTTCGGCCCTCTCGCGCGCACCGCGAACGTGATCGAGGATCGCGGCGATCTTGGTGGCGGAAAAGTAGGGATCGATCTTGAGACCCGTCTTCTCTGCCACAATCGCCTCGTGGCCCGCGGCACGCAGCTCCTCGCAGACATCCGCCGTACGCCTGTCTTGCCACACGATGGCTTTGTAGATCGGCTTGCCCGTCGCGCGGTCCCACACGAGTGTCGTCTCACGTTGATTGGTAATGCCGATGGCAGCGATGTCTTTCGCGTGCGCGCCGGCTCGGGCCAATGCAGTCCGTGACGTCGACAAGACAGAGCGCCAAATATCCTCAGGGTCGTGCTCAACCCAGCCGGAATCTGGAAAATACTGAGGGAATTCCTCCTGCGCGTGGTTGGCGACCTCTAAGCTCGCATCGAACACGATGGCGCGGGTCGAAGTTGTTCCTTGATCGATCCCCAAAACGTAACGCGCCATCCACGCCTCCCGCTTCCGCCGTACTCCGGTCACTGTATCCATCGACAGATGACCCGAGCCTTAGTAGCAAGCCTTCAAATCCGTTCCTACCAGAGACCGAAACAGCCAAATCAATGAGCGCACCATCGCCGGCCGAGGACAGCCCACGCGCGCCACTGATGTCGGCGCTTACCGTCTACTTGCGTCCGCGCGTCTTGATCGTACTGCTGCTAGGCTTCTCCTCCGGACTGCCACTCGCGCTATCGGGCGAAACGTTGCGGGTTTGGATGGCCGACGCCGGCGTCGATCTGGGCACCATAGGGCTCCTAACGTTGGCCGGTCTGCCCTACACGCTGAAATTTCTTTGGGCGCCCGCCGTGGACGCGTGGAACGTCCCGTTTCTGTCGCGCCGCCTGGGACGGCGGCGCGGTTGGCTTATCGCCTCGCAGCTTTTGTTGATGGCGACCATCGTATTCCTTGGCACACGCGACCCGTTATCGGCTCCGCTGATGGTGGGATTTGCAGCGCTCCTTGTCGCCTTCGTGTCCGCGACGCAGGACGTCGTCGTCGATGCCTTTCGCGTGCAAAGCCTACCAACCGACGAGCAGGCCGCCGGCATGGCGAGCTACGTCGCCGCCTATAGGATCGGCATGCTGGCATCGGGCGCCGGAGTGATCGGATTCAGCGCGTGGCTAGAGTCGCAAGGCTTTGATAAAGACGCGATTTGGCCGATCGCTTACGCGGCGGCAGCCCTCCTCGTGCTGGTCGGGCTGGCAGCAACGCTACTCGCACGCGAGCCTGCTGGTCCATCGAACGCGGCGGCAGAAGACAACTCCAGCGCACTCAGTCGTCTCTATGAAACGTCGAGAGGTGCCTTCTCGAATTTCTTCATGCGTGATGCAGCGATCGCCATTCTCGCCTTCGTCGTGCTGTTCAAACTGTGTGATGCATTCGCCGGCACCATGACGGCGCCGTTCGTGCTCTCGCTCGGCTACAGCAAAGCCACCTACGCCGCGATCGTCAAAGGCGTGGGGCTCGGCGCGCTCTTGATCGGTGGGTTCGCCGGAGGCGCAGTGGCTCGCGCATTGCCGTTGGCAACGGCACTGTGGATCGCCGCGTTCTTGCAGATGTTCTCCAATCTCGTGTTCGTTTGGCTTGGGTGGCAGCCACCGGGGCCCTGGGCGCTGACGGTTGCCATTGTCATTGAGAACTTCGCCGGTGCGATTGGCACTGTGATTTTCGTCGCCTACCTCTCAGCGCTGTGCCGCAACCCGCTACACACGGCCACCCAATACGCACTGCTGACGGCGCTCGCCTCCACGGGGCGAACGCTTCTCTCTTCAGGCACGGGTTATGCTGCAGAAGCGCTCGGCTGGCCGGCCTATTTCGTGTCGACCACACTTGCGGCTTTGCCGGCGCTTTTTCTTTTGATGTGGCTGCAAAACCGCGGGCACTTCTGCACGCTAGAGGCGGACCGAAATGGCATCTCGTAGCGCAGTCTTGGCTGAGGCCTAGAGCCTGATCGTTTCACTTGGAAGCGCGAATTGCGTCCAAGTGAAACGTGAATCAGTCTCTACACTTTTGATTTAGAGCAAGATTCACGTTCTTGTCGGGAACCTTCTGGGGTTGGTGAGTGATGCCATCAAGAACGATCTTGCTCTAGTCGGCGTCGCCTTCCACGTCGTTGGTGGAGTCAGACTGGAGCTGGCCATAGTTCTGAATACCAATCTGCTCCAGCAGCCCGAGTTGCGTCTCGATGAAATCGATGTGCCCTTCCTCATCCTTGAGCAGATCCTCAAAGAGCTGCATCGAGACATAGTCATTATGCGAGCGGCATAGGTCGCGCGACTTGGAGTAGTGTTCCTGCGCGGTGTACTCGCCCTTCAAGTCGCACTCGAGAACCTCCTTTAGGTTCTCACCTATCATCAGGGGCGCGATCTCCTGCATCTTGGGGAAGCCCTCCAGGAAGATGATGCGATCGATCAGCTTGTCGGCGTGATGCATTTCCTCAATCGATTCTGCGCGTTCCTTCTTCGCGAGCTTGGTGAACCCCCAATCATCAAGCCTGCGGTAGTGCAGCCAGTATTGATTGACAGCGCCGAGCTCCAGCTTCAGCGCATCGTTCAAGGCCTTGATGACCTCTTTGTTGCCTTTCATGGCCGCCCTCCATACCTGACGAAATAGTTAGCTAGGAACCGCTGAGCCGAATGGCGGGTTGGCCGCGTCGGGGCTCAGGACGGGCCTCGAGCGAGGCCGCTGCTCAATTGTGGTGGGAGAGAGGATGTGAATCCAGTCAAAAATCTCTAAGCGAAAGCTCAGGCGACTTTGAGCTGACCGTCTTGCGCGTTGGGTTGGGGAACGGGCTTGTCGTCGGTTCCAGCGCGGGGCGCTCGGCGCCCAGTGAATTCGATGAGCTTGCTGCGCGCCGTGGCGCCCACATCCGGACAGATGAGCCCCTTCTTCTCAAGCTCGTTCACTTTTTTATAGATCGTCTCGACCGCGAGTGGGGCACAACTGCAGCAGTTCATGCGTCTACTAAGCTGCCGATAGACGACGCCAGGAGTCGGAATTGGCGCATTAGGCTGGTTGAGGATTTCGACAAGCGCATCCTCGATGTCGCTATCAGAGATCATTGTACACGAGCAAACGATCACAGCACTAACTCCAACGCCTTAGCCGCCGCACGCCGGTTGGGCCGCAGCAGCATCGCGGCTTCTAAATCCTTAGACCTGACTAGGCTATTCATCCCGGACTTTTCCGAATTAGGGGCCTAACCCGCGAAGCTCCTCACGATACTTATATAGACTCCCGATGTCATGTTTTGAAGAGAACGGGGCGGCTGTCAAGGGACGCAAGGCCACAGCTGAGCCCGACCTAACGCCGCTCAAAGATAATTCGCGATTTGCCCTTAATGCGCGACGGCATGCTGGGCTCCACGCCGCCCACG
>JAUWCP010000128.1 GCA_030609245.1 Hyphomicrobium sp. | reverse complement strand
GGCCAAAGCGCCGCTCTATGTAGTCTTCCACGATTCTCTTGAACTCAGCGGCGATATTTGGGCCGCGCAGCGTCATCGCCTTTTTTCCGTCGATGAACACCGGGGCAGCGGGGGTCTCGCCCGTGCCCGGAAGCGAGATACCGATGTCGGCCCGCTTCGACTCGCCAGGACCGTTCACAATGCAGCCCATTACTGCGAAACTCAGATCCTCGACGCCGGGGTATTTCTGGCTCCACTCGGGAATGCGTTCACGAATCATGTCTTGCACGTCGCCGGCAAGTTCCTGAAACACCGTTGACGTCGTACGTCCGCAGCCGGGGCATGCCGCTACGACGGGAACGAACGATCTCAGGCCCATGCTCTGCAAGATCTCTTGGGCGACCTTGACCTCAAGCGTTCGGTCGCCGCCGGGTTCAGGCGTGAGCGAGACACGAATGGTGTCGCCGATGCCCAATTGTAACAATAGGCCGATACCGGCGGCTGACGCTACGATGCCTTTGGAACCCATGCCGGCCTCTGTAAGACCAACATGCAGCGCATAGCGGCAGCGCTCAGCAAGCTTGGCATAAACGCTGACGAGATCCTGCACCGCAGAGACTTTGGCCGAGAGGATGATCTTGTCGGAACCCAGACCCAGCTCTTCGGCGCGCTCAGCCGATAGGAGCGCCGATTGGACAATTGCTTCGTGCATCACGGCGCGCGCATCCTGTGGCGAGCGGCATGCAGCGTTCTCATCCATCAAGCGCGTCAGTAGCTCTTGGTCCAGCGAGCCCCAGTTGACACCAATCCTTATGGGTTTGTTCCAGCGTATGGCGATTTCGATGATCTCGCCGAACTGGCGATCCTTCTTATCCTTGAAACCAACATTGCCCGGGTTGATGCGATATTTGTCGAGTGCTTCAGCTGCGGCTGGGTTCTCACCCAACAGCGTGTGACCGATGTAGTGGAAGTCGCCAACGAGCGGCACCGTTACACCGAGCCGCACGAGACGATCGCGAATATGCGGCACAGCTTTTGCCGCCTCGTCACGATCAACGGTGATGCGCACGAGCTCTGAACCAGCACGCGCCAAAGCCGCCACCTGCTCAACCGTTGCCTCAACGTCGGCCGTGTCGGTGTTCGTCATCGACTGAACGGCAATAGGCGCGCCACCGCCGACGATCACGTCTGCAACAGTGACGCGATGCGTTTGCCGCCGCGGGGCAATCAGATCCGTAGTGAGACCTTGCATAGTCCTTCGTCTCAGCAATTTCTTCTATTGCCTAACTAATCCACCGCCCCGCCGCTGGCCAGAGCTTGGCGCCCAATTTGCGTCATTGGCGCCCTTTCAGAGCCGCCCTCGTTAAGGAAATGCCGGCCACGATTGACATGACGATAACAATGGAGGGGCCTCCAGGCGAATCGAGTGTCGCCGAAAGCCACAAGCCAGAAATGACACTTCCCACCGCAATCAGCGCCGTCAGCACCACCATGCGTTCTGGCGTACCTGCCAATGGCCGTGCGGCCACGGCCGGCACAACGAGGAAAGCCATCACCAAAAGAATGCCGACGATCTTCATCGCAACCGCAATCACAACTGCCAAGAGAATGGTGAACACAGCCAGCACGCGGTCGCGATCTACGCCTTCGGCCGCAGCCAGCTCCTCGTGAATCGCAAGGCGCAGGAGCGGCTGCCAAAGCCAAGCCACGACCGCGAGGACGACGGCGCCTCCGGCGAAGATCCAGACGATGTCCTCTCGGGCAATCGCGAAGACATCGCCAAAGAGGAACCCCATCAGATCGACTGGCGGCCCGCCGATCATCGAGACCGCGATGACACCGGCGGCAAGTGCGGCGTGATGCAAGAGCCCAAGAATGGAATCCAGCGCGACGGCCTTCTGGCGCGAAAACCACAGGAGCAGGCACGCAATGAGGATCGCAATGAGCATGACGCCGAGCGTCAAATTCATTTGCAGCGCAAGACCGAGTGCCACACCAATCAGTCCCGCCTGTGCAACGGTCTCACCGAAATAGGCCATGCGTTGCCAGACGACGAAACAGCCCAGTGGAGCTGCCACGATGGCGAGCCCCAGCCCGGCGACCAGCGCGCGAACCATGAACGGCTCAAGCACGCGAACCTCCTTGAGCGCCAGGATCCTCTCCGGCACTATCCTGTGCCGGATGCGTGTGCCCGGCAATGTCATGGCTGTGGTCGTGATGATGGCGATAGACCGCCAAGGCGCGCGCCGCCTGGGCACCAAACAGGCGTACGTAAGCAGGATGTTGCGCGACGGTGTCGGGCACGCCAGAGCAGCAGACGTGCCGATTGAGACAGATGACCCTATCGCTCTTCGCCATAACGATATGCAGATCGTGCGAGACAAGCAGCACACCGAAGCCGTGATTATCGCGCAACCGCCCGATCAGATTGTAAAGCTCGGCTTCCCCAGTGTAGTCGACGCCCTGCACCGGCTCATCTAGCACCAATAAATTTGGCGCGCGCAGCAGCGCTCGGGCCAGCACGACACGTTGCAACTCCCCGCCCGACAGTTCGGTGAGCTGCTGATCGCGCGTGTAGCTTGCATCGACACCTGAAAGGATTGTGGTAATGCGCTCATGCGTCTCGTTACCGCCAATCCTCAAGAACCGCTCAACCGTCAAGGGGATCACCGAATCGACGTCGAAACGCTGCGGTACGTACCCGATGCGCAGATCCTTGCGCCGGTGCACTTCGCCGCGATCTGGTTTCTCCAGGCCAAGCAACACGCGCACGAGTGTTGTCTTGCCAGCGCCGTTGGGGCCAATGAGCGTTACAATCTCGCCCTCGCGGATGTCGAGATCGACATCGATCAGCAAGTCACGGCCGTTGCGGGAAATGCCAAGCCCGCGCGCAGATATGAGCGATTTTGGATCGAAAGGGATATTGGATTTTGGCCGCGCAACTGGTCGGCAACTCAGGTCATCGCCTTGAACCTGGGAGTGGCCATGCGCTCCCTCAGCGCCGGGCGACTTTCGCCCTTCCCGTTCGGCCATGAGCTACGTTAGTCCTTCTTAGATGCGCAGTTGCGGCAAGTGCCCAAGACCTCGACGAATCTGACCCGCGGCTGGAATGACGCGCCCTTAGAGACGCGGTCAATGGTCTCGAAGATGCCTTCAGAGTCGACTTCGGCAACTGCATTACACTTTTCGCAAGAGAGGACAATTGGCCGGCGACCGGGAGTATGATCCATCCTGCGGCAAGCGAAATAGGCGTTCTTGCTCTCCAGACGGTGGATGACACCCGCCTCCAGCAGAGCGTCGATCGCCCGGTAGACCGAGATCGGCGCTAAGCGGGTACCCTTTTCGGCCAAGCGCGCAAGGACATCATAAGCACCGACCGAGTTATGAGTTGCCGCAATCTCCTCGAACACTTCCCGACGAAGCTTAGTGAATCGCAGATTCTTCTCGTCAAATGCTTGGCAGGCCCTCTCAACAGATTTGGCCAGGCGCCGTTCGCTTAGAATTCCCGAGCTAGGAAACAGGTTTTTGGCTATGCCCTCGGTCATTTTCCTTCCTGAGCTTTTATGTTTTTCCAAGCTTACACCACCACTTGCCGGGAGCCTAACGCGACCGCTTGAGGGGCAATCCGGGTTATCCTTCCTGGACAGTGACCTTCTTGAGTATGGGGCGCACACCTTCCCTTTTCTGCCACCATCATATGGTTCCTAGCCCGCTGAAGAACAAATGGTGAAGCGCGCTCGTGCCACAAGCAGGCGCGTTCTAACGACGTTACTCAAAGAAATCATAAGCGAGACGATGCGCCCCATTCCTGCGTACATCATCGCGGCCCGCCGGACCGCGATAGGCCGTATTGGTGGCCTCCACAAGAGCCGGCGCCTTGAGGAATTGTGCGCGCCGGTCATTGCCGCAGCCTTGAGCGACAGTGGTCTTGAGCCCGCACAAATTGAGGACGTCATTATTGGAAATGCCTCCGAAGGGGGCAATCCGGCCCGTCTCATCGCGCTCGCTGCCGGCCTGCCGGAGACGGCCTCCGCCTCGACCATCGACCGCCAGTGCGGGTCCGGGCTCGATGCCATTTTGGCAGCCATTCGCATAGTCGCCGCCAGTGAGGTCGATATCGTTGTCGCTGGTGGCGGGGAGGCGATTTCGATGGCGCCTTGGCGGATCGCCAAGCCGAGTAGCATCTACCAGACACCGCATTTTACGCGATTGCAGTCTGAGCTTGACGAGCAAGGTGATGGGCCACCTCTGGTCGAAGCCGCCGAAGCGCTTTGGTCCCGGCTTGGTATCAATCGCGCACAGCAAGACGCCTACGCGCTGCGCTCGCACCTCAAAGCGGAGGCCGCCCGACGTGCGAAGCGGTTCATCAACGAGATTGTGCCGATGCGCGCCAACCCTGAGGAGGTGCGCGACCAGAGCGCTATCGAGCCCGACCTCAAAGACCTTTCTCAACTGGCTCCTTACTTGCCGCCGGACGGTACGCTGACCCCGGGTAACACAAGCGCTATGCATGACGGAGCCGCGTTTGCCATTGTAGTGTCGCAACGCGTTTGGGAATCGCTTGCAAAGCCACGCGCGCTGCGTCTCGTCGCCAGCACGGCTCAAGGCGTGAGGCCCGATAACGAGCCGTCGGCCCCCATCGAAGCAATGAAGAAGCTCAAAGAGCGCCTTAACGGTTACGCTCCGGCAGACATCGGCGTTTTCGAAATGAGCGAATCCTCGGCGGCGCAGGCCATCGCATTGGCCCAGAGCCTCGACATCGATGAGGATCTCGTCAACCCAGACGGCGGCGCTATCGCACGCGGCCATCCGTTCGGCGCCGCAAGCGCAGTGCTCGTTACACGCCTCTTCACACGCATGGTCCGCGCCAAAGACAACAATGGTCCCGAGCTTGGCGTGGCGACACTTGGCGTCTTCGGCGGCATGGGGCTAGCGGCGCTTTTTGAGTCCGTTTAGCGCCCAGCACTAGTCGTGTCGCACCGCGCAAGCCCCACACGTTTGATTAAATCCTCTCCATGAGCATGCGATTGCCTCATTGCTGCCCCGATGCGGCCAGGTGGTGTGATCATCTTGCACCTTGTGGTGGCTCGCGCGCCGCATATGCGCTGTCGGCCATGGTGTGGTTTCCTGCTGCTAGTGGCCAACGAAAGTTAGAGAGAATGAGTCAAGTGAAGCGCATAAGAAAAATCACCGCAACTGCACTGCGCAACTACGTGTGGTGCCCGCGTCAGGTGCAGTTGAACTTGATCGGAGACCCCGAACTCCGCGATCCATTGGACCTGTTCCTCAAGCGAAGGTTTGAGCGCGGGAATGCCTACGAAAAGCATGTCGTAGAGCAACTTGGAAAGACGGTCTCATCACCCCCTGACGCACTCTGTTCTGGCCGCCAAACTTCTTTGATCATGGGTGACTCCCGTTGAGTGATCTCTAGGCAGGCGGAAACTCTGGATTTCCACCACAGTCAGCGCATGGTCCCGGTAAGGGCTTCCATGGTGTGCGGACGATGCGGACGATAGAATACGGAACTGATGTCCGATATTGGGGGTAAAGCGGACATCCCTGACACACGCTCAAATGTCTGCTTTTGACCCAAAGCGGACATCAGTCCAGTCGCGTCGCTCAAGTGCATCGGTGCGTAGCAATGCGGAGGTCGTTGGGATGATGACCATCGGACGCTAGAATGCCCACGCAGCGCCCGTCGTGATGCGCCAACTCGACTCCGACTGAATTCCGTTGAGGTCGTCCACAATCGGAACCCCAACGGAGACGAAGCCGGACCACTGATTGAGCGAGAGGCGCATTCCCGGTGAAATGAATAAGGTGTTGCCGCCCGAGTTTCTGTCCTTAATCCCATTAGTCTCTTGCTTAGCGCTCCACTCGCCGTTGAGTTCCAACATGAGATCGAGGGCAGGCACTCCGCTCGCTTCGTGGGCATGATCGTGCAAGTGGCTTTGGCCATCGGCACCGTGCTTATCGTGTGCGCTGCCATTGAACATCGGCGGCGTGCTACCGCCCAGTGATGCCAGCCGATAGGAGATAGCCGCATTGTACAGAAGCAGGTCGCCAAGGTCGGTCTCCTGCGTACCTTCCGTTGCCAGCGTATAGAGGACACTTGCATCGAAGGACAAAGAGCCGGTGCGTTGCGTCAACGCTACGCCGAGGAGGCCGTCCCAAGAGCCTGACCCCGGTTGGAACTCGGCGTCAAAGGTCTCGCCCTCAATGCTCCGTTCGTTGGTCTTGCCGGTTGGCGCTTTGAACCCCAACAGCACTGCCGTCTCCATGCCTCCGCCTTTGAAGAAGCGGTATTGGCCGAGCAGCGTCGTATCGCCGAGACCATCTGCCGGTCCCAGGTTCTCGACCTCAAATCCGTCAGCAGCTTCTTCATGGGCCTCACGGATGCCCGTCCGCCGCACATAGGGCAGGCTCAGCACAAGCATGAGATCGTTGGTTACGCCATAGGCGTACGTGAAGGCGTAGGTTTGGATGGTTCTGAGGTCGTGCACGTCCTGGTGTCCGCCCGTTTCATCATGCCCGTGTTCGGCGGCTTCAATCAGCGTTTGGTTGCTCAGGCCCTTAAGTCGCTGGTAATCGACCGTGATACCGGCGACGCTCAGACCTTGCTGCAGCGTCGAGGCGGAGATGGTGTTAATCGGTCCCGCGCCTAGTGAGTTTCCGACGCCTCCTGGGTGATGAGCCCGCGCGACAGAACAACTCAGAGCGAGTGTCATTGCGGCCATAGATATGAGCCGCACGTTCAGA
>JAUWCP010000269.1 GCA_030609245.1 Hyphomicrobium sp. | reverse complement strand
GATGCGCCGCGCATAACGACTGGCGTCGCGGACCACGGCAATGGGGCTGCCAGGAAAATTGCGCAAAAGATACGCGGCAGCGCTTAGGCCCTGACGGTCGTCGCGACCGGCAACGCGGAAGATCGTCGATCCGGAGCGTTTTTCCGTGAGCGCGGGGTGAGTGGTCATGCCGAGCAAGACGACATTGTTGCTGGCGTAGACGGGTCCAGCAGCGCTTGCTGCGCTCGCACACGGGTGGCCGATCACGACGACAACGCGGCGTTTGACAAGGGATTGCGCCGCTCTAGCGCCTTGTTCGGCATTGCAGCCATCGTCGGCCTCGATAACCGCAATGCGCTCGCCGAGCACGCCACCTTCGGCATTGATCCGTTTGGCTGCCGCCTGAGCTGCGCGGCGGATCTCCCTACCGGACTCATTTGTAGGCGCGGCGACGCCCACGATGATATCTGCACATGCCGGCAGCGGCTGCAGAAGGGGCAATAGCGCGATGAGGCAAGTGCGCAGTCGATGCCGCCTCGAGCGCGTTCCGTTTACCGCAACGGGATGGCTTGCACGCGGGAAGCCTTTCGGGGGTGCTGGGAAGGCCGTGTTCATCTCGTGGCACGCCCAAGCATCTTCTTGGGAGTGGGGCGGACCGTCGAGAGTCGTCGTGCCGAACCAGGCAAGGTTTCGACGATACGGGACGGTTTGGGCATTCGCGATCCGCGACAGCAACGCCTTGCCTCCAGGGACAGCCCTATCCTACGCTATCAAGATCGTCTAACTGGTAGCAGACTCGCCCTTGCTTCCGGTTAATGGGCGCTTGCACCGCGATACGGGAGGGACCATGGCACAGGAAGTCTTCGTGGTCGCTTATGACGGCACGGACCAGCATGTCGTGGATTTTGCGGTCAATCGGGCCATGAAAGAGGACGCCCGGCTGCTGATCGTGCACGTCCTGGAATGGTCGCCTTACAGCTTTCTGACGACGGAGGAATTGGTCGAGCGTCACAAGATGCGCCAGCAAGAATTGGCGCGCGCCAACGAAACCATCCTGAAGCCCATCCTGGAGAATGTGCGCCAAGCGGGCGCTACGGCCGATGGCGAAGTGCGGTACGGTCACGTTGTCGATCTCATCTGCAGCGAAGCTAAGGAGCAGAACGCGACCATGATTTTCGTTGGCCGGTCGAGTTCGCACAGTGCGCGCATGTTTGGAAGCGCCGCATCGGGTCTGGCGCAAATCGCACCCGTTCCGACCGTCATCGTTCCCTGACAAACTAAGCCCAAGAGATGCCTGGCATGATCTTCGATCGCAAGACGCAGCCGATAGTTCTAGGTGCGCTGCTGTTGTTTTTCGCTTCCTCAGGAAATGCGTGCGCTCAATCGATCGACGAGAGCATCAACGAAGTGGTCGGAGCCATCACGACCCCGTTCGTCAAATTCATTTTCTCCCCGTTACCCGGAACCGACATTCCCTGGATCGTTCTTTGGCTCATTGTCGCCGCGACAGTCTTCACCTTCTATTTCGGGTTCATCCAGGTTCGTGCTTTCCGGCATTCAATCGATCTGGTTAAGGGCGACTATTCGCGGCCGGAGGACGCCGGCGAGGTGAGTCACTTCCAGGCATTGGCGACAGCGCTGTCGGGCACAGTTGGTCTGGGAAATATTGCCGGTGTTGCGGTCGCGGTCTCTATCGGCGGCCCGGGCGCCACGTTCTGGATGATCGTGGCGGGCCTGATGGGCATGGCCTCGAAGTTCACCGAGTGCACGCTGGGTGTGAAGTACCGCAACGAATATCCCGACGGCTCTGTCTCCGGCGGACCGATGTACTACTTGTCGAAGGGGCTTGCGGAAAAGGGGTTGAGATTGCCGGGACGGGTGATGGCCGTCTTGTTCTCTGTGTTTTGCGTGATGGGCGCCTTGGGTGGTGGCAATATGTTTCAGGCCAACCAGGTGCACGCCCAAATCGTCAACATTTCGGGGGGAGCTGACAGTTTTCTGTACGATAAGGGCTGGATCACGGGCGTCGTCATGGCGAGTTTTGTCTTCCTGGTTATCGTGTGCGGCATTCGCTCGATTGCGCGCTTCACAGAAAAAATAGTGCCATTCATGGCGGTGCTCTATGTGGGAGCGGCACTCGTGGTTCTTGCGATATTTTACGACAAGATACCGTGGGCGTTGGGTCAGATTTTTGCCGGCGCTTTCACGGGGCTCGGTATTGCAGGTGGCATTGTCGGTGCCTTGATTCAGGGCTTCAGACGCGCCGCCTTCTCCAACGAAGCGGGTGTCGGCTCTGCGTCCATCGCCCACGCGGCGGTTCGGACCAATGAGCCAATTACGGAAGGCTTCGTTTCGCTCCTGGAGCCGTTTATCGACACGGTCGTTATCTGCACCATGACGGCGCTGGTCATCGTCATTACGGGTGTGCTGCAGTTCGATCCGCAGACAGGACTCTATGTCTGGAACAGCGAGGCGGGCCGCGTCGCAACGGAAGGTGACCTGACAGGTGTTGCGCTGACATCGGCGGCCTTCGGCAAAGGGGTAAGCTGGTTTCCCTACGTCCTTGCGGTCGCGGCCACCCTGTTTGCCTTTTCGACGATGATCTCGTGGTCCTACTACGGCATGAAGGCGTGGACCTACCTGTTCGGTGAGGGCCGGCGCAGGGAGCTAACCTTCAACACGATCTTTTGTGTGTTTGTCGTTATTGGCGCGGCAATGAATCTGGGCGCGGTGATCGATTTTGCAGACGCCGCAATCTTCGCAATGGCTCTCGTCAACATCGCCGGCCTGTATATTCTTATGCCGGTCGTGAAGAAAGAGATGAAGTCCTATCTTGATCGCTTGAAAAGTGGAGAGATTAGAAAGACGAAGCGCTGATCGTGGGGCCCGTGCGGGGCGGACGTCGGACGCGGTCTCAGAGCATGAGGTGCGAGCCGTCGCAATAGGGTTCGTCGTCGGTGGTCTTGCAGCCGCAGATATTGAACGTGCCCGTGTGATCCACCGTGAAGCGCAACGGCTCTAGCCCCGTGTCCTTGTGTGAGCCATCGCAGAACGGCTGGTTCTGGGAGCGCCCGCACCGGCACCAAAAGTAGGGCTTACCCTGGGTGAGTTCGACCTGGTAGGGGCCTTGCTGAGCGACGACAGGCTCGTCTGCCATACCCGTCTCCATTGGTTTTCTTGCGGCGCGTCTTGCGGCCTGCGCCGCGCCGGGGTTTAGGGTGCCATCGCTACCGGCTTCTGCCGAACTGGACAAGTCCGTTCGGCAGGCCAC
>JAUWCP010000231.1 GCA_030609245.1 Hyphomicrobium sp. | reverse complement strand
AACGCGGGTCGTGAAACTCACGGGCTTCGTCAACGCAACGGCCGACTTCGCTGATCATCCCAAAGTCATAAACGGCGCCTCCGATTTTATGGTGGAGGTGTTTGGCGATAAGGGCCGGCACACACGCGCAGCCGTCGGCGTCTCTAGCTTGCCGATGAATTGCGCCGTCGAGGTCGACGCTATCCTGCGTATTGAGCAATAGATCTGATGCGAGAGCGTGCAGCCTTCCTGAAACCAATTGCGCACCGCGGGCTGCACACGCCCGCAAACGGCCTGGTCGAGAATTCGGCTGCGGCTTTCGAGGCAGCAATTGCCAAAGGCTACGGTGTCGAGGCCGACGTTCAGCCATCGGCTTGCAGCACGCCTATGATTTTCCACGACGACACACTGGAACGGCTTATCGAAGGTCGCGATGCTGTGTGCGCGCACGACGCCGCAACTCTCAAGAGCTTCAACTACCGCGGCGATCCATCCCCGATGATTGACTTTGCCGAGCTGCTTGAACTCGTCGACGGGCGCGAGCCGGTTCTGGCCGAAATCAAGAGCGACTGGAAGCCGCCCGATCTCCCCTTTCTGCAATCGATCGCTGAGCATGCCTCCAGCTACCGCGGACCGATTGCGCTCATGTCCTACGATCCCGACGTGATCGCCATCGTGAAGGAGCTGGTGCCGCAGATCCCGCGCGGCATCGTGTCAGGGTTGTATGAAGTGCTGGACCATTGGCACGGCCGTCTTGAGCAAGAGCGCGCCTTCCGCCTTAGCCACTTGCTTGAATCGCGCGACGCCGCGCCCGATTTCTATGCCTATCATGTGGCGTCGCTGCCCACCCCCGTCACACGGTTCGCGCGTGAAATTGTGGGGCTACCCTTTTTTGCCTGGACAGTTAGGACGCCAGAGGAGCGCAAAATTGCCGACCGCTGGGCCGATGCGCCGATCTTCGAGAACTACGAGCCCTGACGGCGACGAATTTCCTGGCTGTGTATCGCAGAAGAAATAGTGCAGAGTTTTCCGATGAGTGCACGCGGAAATGAGGAGCCGAAAGCGGTCGCACGGGTCGTACCGCGGATCAGAGAGATTGAGGCCGGCGCGTGGGATGCTTGCGCCAATCCCGACCTTGCCGCCTATGACCCCTTCGTTTCGCACGCCTTCCTCAACGCTTTGGAGGAATCGGGCACCGTCGGCGGCCGCGACACCGGCTGGCTGCCCCACCACATCACCGTCGAAGATAGTGCTGGGCAGATCAGCGCGTGTATGCCCTGCTACATCAAGCTCGACAGCACTGGCGAGTACGTGTTCGATTACGCTTGGGCCGAGGCCTATGAGCGCGCAGGCGGCCGCTACTATCCCAAGCTACAGGCCGCCGTTCCGTTCACGCCCGTGCCCGGCCGCCGCCTCCTCGTGAAACCGGGCCCGAAAGCCGAAACCAGCGAAGTGCAGCTTGCCGCGGCGGCCGTTGAGCTTTCAAAGCGCCTTGGCGCCTCTTCCTTGCACGTCACCTTCCTCACCCAACGCGAATGGCACCGCCTCGCCGATCTCAATTTCCTACGGCGCATGGATCAGCAGTTCCACTGGCACAATGAGGGGTACAAAACGTTTGACGACTTCCTTGCGCGGTTGTCATCACGCAAGCGCAAGACCATTCGCAAGGAGCGCGCAGAAGCTTTGAGCGACGGCCTCTCGATTGAGAGGATTTCCGGCGCCGATATCACCGAAGCGCATTGGGATGCGTTCTATGACTTCTACATGGATACCGGCAGCCGCAAGTGGGGCCGCCCCTATCTCAATCGCCACTTCTTTTCACTTCTGAGCGAAACCATGGGCACACGTTGCCTGCTTATCATGGCTAAGCGCCAAGGCTGTTACGTTGCCGGCGCCCTCAATGTCCTGGGCGGCGAGGGTCTTTACGGCCGCTACTGGGGCGCTATCGAACATCACCCCTGTCTGCACTTCGAGGTCTGCTACTATCAGGCGATAGATTATGCGATCGAGGCCGGCTTGGCGCGCGTGGAGGCAGGTGCCCAAGGCGAGCACAAGATGATGCGCGGCTATCGGCCGGTCACAACCTACTCGGCACATTGGATCCACGATCCCGACCTGCGCCGCGCGATAGCGCGCTATCTCGATGATGAACGCAGTGCCGTAGCTGAGACCACAGCCTTTCTAGCCACGCGTGGACCCTACCGCAAAGACCGCGCCGCAGACGCGCGCTAGAGCCTGATCGTTTCACTTGGAAGCGCTAATTACGTCCAAGTGAAACGTGAATCAGTCTCTACACTTTTGATTTAGAGCAAGATTCACGTTCTTGCCAGGAACCTTCTGGGCTTGGTGAGCGATTCCATCAAGAACGATCTTGCTCTAGCGCCGCCGCCCGCTTGACGTGTGCGTTGGCGCCCCCTTTAACAGGCGGTACGGCTTCAGGAGATTAACCGCATGACGTACGACGCCAACAACATCTTCGCCAAGATTCTGCGTGGCGAGATCCCATCCCATAAGGTCTACGAGGATCCCGATGCACTCGTGATCATGGACGCCATGCCGCAATCGCCCGGGCACACGCTCATCATCCCCAAGGCCCCCTCGCGCAACCTGCTCGACGCCGATCCCGAAATGCTGGCGCGGCTGGCGCCGCTCGTGCAGAAGATCATGCGCGCGGTCAAGGAGGCTTTTGCGGCCGATGGCGTGACGCTGGTGCAGTTCAACGAACTGGCCAGCGGTCAGACCGTTTTCCATCTCCACTTTCACGTGATCCCAAGGATTGAAGGCACACCACTCAAACCGCATACGGGTGCGATGGAAGAATCTGATGTCTTAGCCGCCAACGCAGAAAAGGTTCGCAAGGTGCTTGCATCGTGACAAAGGTCCTCGTCATCGGCGCGAGTCGTGGCATTGGCCTGGAAACCGTCAAGGCTCTGCTCGCTAAGAACTATGAAGTGCGCGCGTTCGCACGCTCGACCGCAACGATCCCGCTTGATGATGAGCGGCTGGAGAAAGTCGATGGCGACGCCCTCGACAGGCGCGACATCGACCGTGCACTGGAGGGCGTCGATGCCGTCATCCAAAGCCTCGGGGTTTCGTTCCGACCCGAAACAGTTCTCAAAGGAACAACGCTATTCTCCACGTCCTCGCGCGTCCTAATCGATGCCATGCGAACCAAAGGCATCAAGCGGCTGATTGCGGTCACGGGGCTTGGTGCAGGTGATAGCCGCGGCCACGGCGGCCTGCTTTACAGCGCGCTGCTCTTTCCGCTGGTGCTAAAGCGCGTCTACGATGACAAGGACGTCGAGGAGCAGATCGTGCGCGCAAGCGGGCTCGACTGGACCATCGTGCGTCCGGGCCTTTTGACGAGCGGAGCAGCGAGGGGGCGCTATCAAGTCCTCACCGATCCCAAATCATGGCGAGCGGGATCGATCTCCCGCAGCGACGTTGGCGAATTCCTTGCCCGTCAAGTGGAAGAGCAGACCTACATCGGACAAACGCCGGTGTTGATCGACTAGGGAAGCCCGCGGCATACCGAAGTACTCATCCCCGAGGACTTGATCCCTTTGGCCAAGCTAGCCGTTGCTGGCGTAATCGGCCATAGAGCTGGCAGCGCTGACTCGGCCAATGTCCGCTTCTGGAAGTAAAATGGACATTTGACTGGGCGGAACATGTGTCAGCGAAATTTTCGCCGCCAGTGTTCACTGGTGACACCTCATGTCACCAAACTCAACGCAACCATTCCAATCCGAAAAATATGAGCGCCGCCAATCCCGCTGCAGTGGGGACCGTGATCACCCATGCCGCTATGATGCCGATGAA
>JAUWCP010000259.1 GCA_030609245.1 Hyphomicrobium sp. | reverse complement strand
CCGTTTTCGTTTGAAATGAAAACGGGGAGGGCTGCGCACATGGAGGACTATAATTTCTGGCAGGATTTTTTTGACACCTACCAATCCCTTTCGGACTGGACGAAGGCCCTTTGGCTGATCGTGCCGCCAGCTTTTGTTCTGGGACTTATCGCACTCGTCCTGCGCCACCGCGTCGCCGTCAGGCAAGCCGAGAACGGCATTCGCGGCGACCTCGCTTATACGATCCACCGGGATGGCGACGACAAGCTTCACGTCTACCGGCACGGGGCCGCGTTAGACCGCGAACCCGCTTTGCTGGTGCTCGACCAGGCAAACAGCGTTCGAACATTGAAGTGACGCTGTTGCCACATCACCCGCAGCAGACGAAGTGCCCAATCACCAGCCGGCACGGAAGATGAAGAAGGCACGGGCTCAGTTGAGTTCGAGCGTTTTGGTGATGACGGTCTGGTGCCCAGTAAATTCACTTGGGCGGGATGATGCGTTGGTAGCGTCTACGATAATCCAGACCTACGACCATCCCAGGGGCATGTCGCATGAGCGACCCCGACGTCAAAAAATGGAAAGCCGATCTGAATCTCGCAGCAGAAGAGCGCGCAACCTATACGTGACGAAAGAGGGGTTAATGCTTTAGCTTGGAGCGTAAATCTGATCATTGTGGCGAGAGGCGAGGCAAGCGACGGAGATGGAAATCCACTTCGTATTGATCACCCTGGGCGGCCTCTTCCTGATGGGCTTGGCGACGGATGAACTTGGCCGACGAACCCGTCTGCCACGCGTCACTCTGCTGATCTTATTCGGTGTCCTGATCGGCCCGGCTGGTCTCGATATCCTGCCGCATCAAGCAAAGGACTGGTACGAGTTCCTTGCATCTACTGCACTGACGATGGTTGCCTTTCTGCTCGGCGGAGCCTTGTCTTTTCCAAAGCTCCGTAGGTACGGCAAAGAGATTCTTATCACCTCGTTTGTCGTGGTGACCGTTTCCGTCCTTGTCGTCGGGGGAGGATTGCTGGCCCTCGGTGTCGGTGCGCCTGTCGCACTCGTCCTTGCTGCCATTGCAACTGCCACGGCACCGGCGGCAACACATGATGTCGTGAAGCAAGTCAAATCCACAAAGGGTTTCAAGGATCGGCTTCTCGGGATTGTGGCGATTGACGACGCATGGGGGTTGATCGTCTTTAGCCTCCTTCTCATCATCGCTAAGGCCATAAGCGGGGTCGAAGTTACCGACGCTTTGCGTCAAGGGCTTTGGGAGCTTGGAGGCGCTGCGATCGTCGGATTGGGATTAGGCGTGCCCGCTGCCTACCTGACGGGACGATTGCGACCGGGAGAACCAATGCAGGGTGAAGCCCTGGGATTGGTGTTCCTGTGCGCCGGTCTTGCAATCTGGCTTGAGGTGTCCTTCCTCCTTGCCGGGATGATCGCGGGGGCTACCGTTATCAATCTCGCTAAGCATCATCAGCGCCCATTCCATGAAATCGAGCACATAGAATGGCCCTTCATGCTCCTCTTCTTCATACTGGCCGGAGCATCGTTTGAGACTGATCATCTCGCGGATCTGGGAGCGATCGGCATAGCTTATCTTGGATTGCGTGCGCTTTCACGCGTGGTCGGCGGCTGGCTAGGCGGTACGCTTGCAGGTCTACCCGAGATCGAACGCCGGTGGATTGGATTTGCCCTCATGCCGCAAGCAGGAGTCGCCCTGGGCATGGCGTTGGTGGCCGGGCACCATTTTCCCGACCAGCGCGATACCATATTGGGTGTCACTATCGCGTCTACGATCGTGTTCGAGATCTTTGGACCCATCATGACGCAAGTCGCCCTCCAACGAGTCGGGGAACACGCGGCAGTCGAGAAATGATAGAGGATCATACGTCGAAGCGCCGCTGACCTGGCGAACTTGGTCTATCGAGGATCGAGAGAACGGTTGCTGAGGGAGGTGCGGGCGTTCGGCCGGAATACTGTGATGTCCGCTTTTGGCAGATAGTGTTGAAAAGGTCGGCGACGCGATGGTTTGATGGCCTGTCAGCCGCGGTCTCTGATACCTACATTCCAATCGCGTCGCGATATTTCTGGCGCTCCTCACGACCAACGCTATACGTCTCCGGTCGGATCACTTTGTTCGGGCTGGATCAGCCACACGGATCAATTGAGCAATCGCGGCTGTGGACGGGTCGTTGGCATCGGCATGTCGAGGTTCCCGCCTAAAAGGCTGGGATCAAATCGGATTGTCGTGTCCGAAGTACCCGAGAAATCAATCCGCCAAGCAATTAGCGGCATGAGCGGAGAGTTTGCCCCGAAAGAACTGGTGCTTGTGACATTCAGGATCTGAGTTGGGAAATAGAGCGCGCCGACAAGCCTGATGTCGGCGCCACCTGCAATGAGGTTGGTTTCACCGGGATTGGAAGCAGGATCTTGCGCAAAAAGAATCCCTGCATAATCGCCGCTGGTTGGCGCGACGAGGTCTACATCTGAGCCGGAAACGATTGTCACCTTCGTATTGTTTCCGATGAGATAGAAGGTAACACCAAAGCCTTTGGCCACAGTATGTGCCGCGATCCGGAATTCACCATCCTTGATAATATAAAGGCCAGGCCAAAACAAGATTTCGGCATGGGCCTCAATATTTATGCCACCGCAATACGTACCTGGCATCAATACAAACTTACCTTTCTTGTATATTGCGTTTGTATAGTCGCATCCATATTCGGTGGGGACTTCGAGGTCTTTGAAAGGATCGTCTACCCGCGAACAGTGCTTATATGGCGTGGGGTAGAAGTTATTTCCCCCATAACCTCCATGAGAACAGAAAGAGTCTGCTGAGGCGCTGCTCCCCCCTTCTTGATAAAGTGCTGCACTGTGGTTTGAGTTGGTTTGCCCGGCGCAATTCTCAAGTTTAAGTTGACCCTGACCACGAATATTGAAGCTTGCAGCGCCTGACGGATCAAGGGAAAGTACGCAAATGGGATGCCTCGGCCCGCGCCAAGCTGTCGCCGTTACGGACACGGCAATTTTATCAGTCTTAGCGACTTGCATGAAAGTGGTCGGCATGTCGGTGCCCGCCACGACTGTGACAGTCTCATCGCCAAAAGACACCACCGGAGTGACGGTGCCGGTAAACGTTTTGCGGTAATTCTCTGCAAAAAGTGCCGCGGCGAGTGCTTTCTGATCCGATTGCGTCGCCTTGCCGTCCATGCCAGCGGCAGCAAGTGCAGCCGCATCGACGGCGTCTTGCATGGAGTGGTTGGTATGGACCCCCCGACCGAAATCAACTGCTACTCCGATAGCAATCACCAATAAGGCCATTAATAGACCTGCGACCACAGCGACGGTTCCTGAGTCGTCATCACAAAAGCAACCAAGCCGTTTAAACATGGGCTGCCCCATCCGATAAACATTAATAAATCCGAGAATTACTTTGATCG
>JAUWCP010000093.1 GCA_030609245.1 Hyphomicrobium sp. | reverse complement strand
ACAAACGTTCTGCGTACTGGAAATAAAGGGATTGCAGCGCTCACGCTTCTTCTCGATTTGCTCAAGGGTACGGCGGCTGTACTCATCGGCCACGCCATTGGCGCCTTAGGTGGCGTGGCGATACTCGCTTCTCTCGTTGCTGGATTCGCAGCCTTCATCGGCCACACCTATCCCGTATGGCTTGGTTTCAAGGGCGGCAAGGGCGTCGCCACGTACATCGGCGTCCTGCTCGGGCTCAACTGGCCGGGCGCGCTGGCCTTCTGCTCGGTTTGGTTGCTCGTCGCGATCCTGTCGCGCTACTCGTCTCTCTCGGCGATCGTCGCCGCCATCGTTACGCCGATCTGGCTTTTGACCGTCGGAGATTACGCTACGGCCATCCTGGCCGCGCTGCTTTCCGTACTTTTGATATTCAAACACCGCGCCAACATTCATCGCCTGGTCGCCGGGGAGGAGCCCAGGATTGGCGCCCATGCATGATCACAACCTCTTTGTTGCAGCACCACTCCCCGTTGCAGAGTTGGGCACAGCTGAGCGTCTGGCATGCGTTCGCCTCATTCGCTCCGAGAACGTCGGACCTGTCACCTTTCGCGCGCTGGTCAACCACTTCGGGGGCGCCGAAGCCGCCCTTGCTGCCGTACCTGAACTGTCGCGCCGCGGAGGACGCGCTCGCCCCATTCGCCTTTGCCCGGCGGATAAGGCAGAGGCCGAGCTTGAACGCGCTGAGCAGGCAGGTGCCGTGCCGCTGTTTACGATTGAGCCAGGTTATCCGGTAGCCCTTGCCGTTATCGACGCGCCTCCACCGCTGCTCTACGTCAAGGGCGATGCGGCTTTGCTCGACCGGCCCATCGTGTCCATCGTCGGCTCGCGCCAATGCTCGGCTGCGGGCACCAAGCTGGCACGCGTCTTTGCCAAAGAGCTTGGCCGCGCCGGGTACGTCGTCGCCTCGGGTCTGGCGCGCGGCATCGACGCCGTCGCACATGAAGCGGCTCTAGAAAGCGGGACGATTGCCGTCGTGGCGGGCGGCATTGATGTCGTCTACCCGCCCGAGCACGAAGTTCTACAACGAACGATCGGCGAGCAGGGGTGCCTTATCACCGAGATGCCACCTGCATTCGTACCTCGCGGCAAGGATTTTCCCCGTCGCAACCGCATCATCTCAGGCATTTCATTCGGTGTCCTCGTCGTGGAGGCGGCGCGCCGCTCTGGCACATTGGTGACGGCCCGGCTCGCCGCTGAACAAGGACGGGACGTCTTTGCCATTCCCGGCCACCCGCTCGACCCGCGCGCTGAAGGAACCAATCGTTTGTTGAAATCTGGGGCCACGCTCGTCACCGAGCCTGACGATCTTTTATCGGCGCTAGCCCCGCTAACCGGAGCATATCCAACCACGTCGTATGAAGAGGCAGAAGCCGAGCAGACTGCCGAGCCTGCGCCTTATGCGCCGCTCTCTGACAGCGACCGTGACCGGGTCATCGCCGCCCTCGGCACCGCGCCGATTGATATCGATTCCCTTGTCCGGGGGACGGGACTTGAGATCCGACAGGTCCAGGTGACGTTGATCGAGCTGGCTCTTGCCGGGCGTATAGAACGCCATGGCAGCGGATTTGTATCGTTATCTCCGGACGGGCCCTGAAGTGGCCTCAGCGCTCGCTCTCCTTGCTCTGTGTACGCGCCTCCAAGAGAGCCACCCCTAAGATTGCCGCTAGCGTCCTATACTCGGCTTTTTCCGCGAGCCGCTTGAGTTCGTGGACGATATCGGAAATGTAGGAGAGCGTATCAGATCTGCTTGTTTTTGCAGCAAATACGCGCCCGCTATTGGGGTCCTCCGGCCCTGCTATCATATGCCCAATCCCCGTGGTCGATGTTGGCAACCGTAGCGGCTACCAGATAACAATCACAACTTTTAATTGCAGATATGTCAACTACATATCCTTGGGTTGTGGATATTGCGGTGTTTGACACCACCACATTCATCTCCCATGTTCGCCCGCCGATCGGACCGACGGGGCCCATTGGGCGGAAGCCAGCATGGCGCCGAAAGGCGGGCTCCCCAGTCGAGCGCAATCAGCCTGAAAGTTTCAAATGAACGTCGTCATCGTTGAATCGGCTGCCAAGGCCAAGACCATCAACAAATACTTGGGCAGCGGTTACAAGGTCATCGCATCCTTCGGGCACGTGCGCGATCTGCCCTCCAAGAATGGGTCGGTCGAGCCGGAAAATGACTTCGAAATGCACTGGGACATCGATAGTAAGTCTCAGAAAATCATCAAGGAAATTGCCGACGCGGTCAAGAATGCCGACAAGCTGATCCTCGCCACCGACCCCGACAGGGAAGGCGAGGCCATCTCCTGGCACATCCTGCAAATATTGGAGAAGAAGAGGGCCTTGAAAAAGGACCTTGCAGTGGAGCGGGTCGCATTCAATGCGGTCACCAAGCAGGCCATCCTGGCCGCCCTCAAAGAACCGCGCCAGATCGATACGCCCCTCGTCTCCGCCTATCTGGCACGCCGCGCGCTCGACTATTTGGTTGGGTTTACGCTGTCGCCCGTCCTTTGGCGCAAATTGCCAGGCGCCCGCTCTGCCGGGCGTGTCCAGTCAGTCGCCCTGCGACTGATCTGCGACCGCGAAGCCGCGATCGAAGCTTTCAAAAGCGACGAGTACTGGACGATCGAGGCCGTGTTCGCCACTGAGAAGGGCGAAGAGTTTCCCGCCCGCCTCAACGCCATCGCCGGCACCACCTTGAAGAAGCTCGATATCAAGGATGCAACGACGGCGACGGCCATCAAAGCGGCGATCGAGAAGGGCGAATTCCGCGTCGCATCAGTTGAGAAGAAGGCGGTCAAGCGAAACCCCTTTGCGCCGTTTGCAACCTCGACCTTGCAGATGGATGCCTCGCGCAAACTCGGCTTCTCCGCCAAGCAAACCATGCAGGTTGCCCAACGCCTCTATGAGGGCATCGACCTTAATGGCGAAACCGTTGGCCTCATCACTTACATGCGGACAGATGGCGTGCAGATTGTTCCCGAAGCGATCAGCTCCATTCGCAGCGAGGTCGAAAAGGTATACGGCAAGTCCTACCTTCCGCCGTTCATCCGCGAGTATAAGACCAAGGCCAAGAACGCCCAGGAAGCGCACGAAGCAATCCGCCCCACGGAAATAACGCGCAAACCTGCCGACGTGACGCGCTACCTGGAAAAGGACCAGGCGCGCCTCTACGAGCTCATCTGGAAGCGTGCGATCGCCAGCCAGATGGCCTCTGCCGAACTCGAGCAGACAGCGGCCGACATCGAGGTAAATGGCAGCGACGGCAAGACATACACCCTACGTGCAACGGGCTCTGTGGTGAAGTTCGACGGCTTCCTCAAGATCTACGAGGAGGGTCGCGATGAGCGCCAGCACGTTGCCAAAGGCAAAGATGATTTGGCCGACGACGATGCGTCCCGGCGCTTGCCCCCGCTCGCTGAAGGCAACCGTGTCACTGACAAGGCAGTCGAGGCGGAGCAGCATTTCACGCAGCCGCCGCCGCGCTTCTCCGAGGCGACACTAGTCAAGAAGCTAGAGGAGCTTGGCATCGGCCGACCGTCGACCTACGCCTCCACGCTTGGCGTGTTGCAAGAGCGCGACTATGTCCGCATCGAAAAGAAGCGCCTGGTCCCAGAAGATAAGGGCCGTCTGGTCATTGCCTTCTTGGAAGGCTTCTTCCGCCGCTACGTGGAGTATGACTTCACTGCTGACTTAGAGGAGAAGCTCGACCTCATCTCCGACGGGAAGCTGTTGTGGAAGGACGTGCTGCGAGACTTCTGGCGCGACTTCACCGGCGCGGTCGACGAAATCAAAGATCTGCGTGTCGGCGACGTTCTTGAAGCACTCAACAAAATGCTGGGGCCCCACATCTTCCCGCCGCGTGAGGACGGAAGCGAGCCGCGCACCTGCCCTGCGTGCGGCAATGGCCAGCTGAGCTTGAAGATTTCCGGCAAGTACGGCGCCTTCATCGGCTGCGGCAACTACCCAGAGTGCCGTTATACGCGCCAGCTCACCGATCAGAATGGTGGCGACGGAGAGGCCGCGACGCCGGATGGAAAGCTCTTGGGCCACGACCCCGATACGGGACTTGCCGTGACGCTGCGCAAGGGCCGGTTTGGACCCTACGTACAGCTTGGCGACGGCACCGAGGACGAAAAGCCCAAGCGGGCCAGCGTGCCGCGCGACGTCGATGCTGCCACACTCGAATTGGAGCGCGCGCTCAAATTGTTGTCGCTGCCGCGCGACGTGGGCCTGCATCCTGAAAGCGGTAAGCCGATCGTCGCCGGCCTCGGCCGCTATGGCCCATTCGTTCTGCACGATGGCATGTATGCCAATCTGGATAGCGTCGAGGACGTGTTTACGGTCGGCCTCAACCGCGCCGTGGCGCTGATCGCGGAGAAAGCCGCTGGCGGCAAGGGTCGTTTTCAGCGCGCCAAGCCCACGGTACTCAAGGAATTGGGTGAGCATCCCGACGGCGGCCCCATCCAAGTGCTGTCGGGCCGTTACGGCCCCTACGTCAAGCACGCCAGCATCAACGCGACGATTCCCAACGGCAAGGATCCGGCGGCGATTACAGTTGAGGAAGCCGTCGAGCTGATCGCCGCGCGCGCCACGAAGGCCTCCAAGAAGCCAGCGAAAAAGGCTACCAAGAAGACCGCCCGCAAGGCGCCCGCCAAGTCGGCTAAACCGGCATCAAAGTCGGGCAAGAGCAAATCAGCCAAGACAAAGACGCAAGCCGCCGAAGTCTGAGGCTAAATTTAAAGCGCCCATTGTCATGAATCATTGCCAGACTTGCTGACATGGCGCGCAAACCCAAAAGCGCTAAAGGCGCAACGTCCACGCCACGCGGCTTGCCCAGCAAGGATGCAATCCTTGAATTCCTGAAGTCATCAACGGAAAAAGTCGGAAAGCGCGAGATTGCGCGTGCATTTGGTATCCGCGGTGACGCGCGGCAGGACCTCAAACGCCTGCTTGCCGAAATGAGCAAGGACGGCAAGCTCGCCGGCAGCCGCAAGAAGGGTGTGCGCAAGCGGGGCACGCTCCCGCCGGTTGCCGTGCTGGAGGTGACAGGCCGCGACGCGCAAGGCGACCTGATCGCCAAGCCCACTGTCTGGGACACCGAGGAAGGCGAGCGCCCGGCCGTCTTGATGCTTATAGGCCGCTCCCGCGGACCCAGCGCCGACATCCAAGCCGACATAGGCATCGGCGACCAAGTGCTGGCGCGTATCACCGAGCTCAGCGAGCCCGACGTCGAAGACTTTCGCTTCGAGGCGAGCCCCATCAGACGGCTGCCGCGCGAGAAGCGGCGACTGCTCGGCATCTTCCGCGCGCACCGGCACGGCGGCGGCACGATTGAGCCCATCGACCGCAAGCAGCTGCGCTCCTGGTCTATCAAAAAGGGCGATGAAGGCGAGGCGGAGGACGGTGACCTCGTCCACTTCGATCTTGTCCGCCGGGGCCGGCTGCATGTTCCCCAGGCGCGCATCCTGGAGTCTCTTGGCAATCCAGGTGACCAACGCCAGATCAGCCTGATCGCCATCCACACCCACGGGCTTCCTGTCGACTTCCCCGAAAGCGTGCTGAACGAGCTGAAGCATCTCACACCGCCGAAGCTCAAAGAGCGCACCGATCTTCGCGATCTGCCCCTGGTGACCATCGACCCCCCCGACGCGCGCGATCACGACGACGCGGTCTATGCCGAAGCCGATAGCGATCCTAAAAACAAAGGGGGGTGGGTGGTGATCGTGGCTATTGCCGATGTTGCGCACTATGTGCGCTCCGGCACGAAGCTTGATCGCGAAGCACAACTTCGCGGGAACTCGGTCTACTTCCCCGATCGCGTCGTGCCCATGCTGCCTGAGCACATTTCCAACGATCTGTGCTCACTGCGTGAGGGTGAAGACCGACCCTGTCTTGCCGTCCGTATGGTGGTCGATGCACATGGCAACAAGCGCAGCCAAACGTTCCTGCGCGCCATGATGCGCTCAGCCGCCAAGCTCAGCTACCAGGAGGCCCAGGCGGCCATCGACGGCAAGCCATCGACGAAATGCAAGCCGTTGTTGGAGCCCGTACTAAAGCCGCTATGGGCGGCATATGCCGCACTTGCCCAAGCCCGTAACCGCCGCGAACCGCTGGACCTTGATCTGCCCGAGCGCAAGATTGTGCTCGACAACAAGGGTCAGGTCGAACGTGTCGACGTACCTGAGCGGCTGGCCGCGCACCGGCTCGTTGAAGAATTCATGATCCAGGCAAATGTAGCGGCGGCCGAAGCGCTGGAAGGCAAGCGCGCACCCGTCGTCTACCGCATTCATGATCAGCCCTCACAGGAAAAGCTGAAAAACTTGCGTGAATTCTTGGACTCGCTCGACATGAAGCTCGCCCCGCCAAGCGACCTCAAACCTGCGCACTTCAATCGTATTCTGGCGCGCGCCAAGACTATGCCGGTTCCCGATCTCATCAATGAGGTGGTGCTGCGAAGCCAATCGCAGGCCGAATACAATCCAGAAAACATCGGCCACTTTGGTCTCAATCTGCGCCGCTATGCCCACTTCACCTCACCCATCCGCCGTTATGCCGACCTTCTCGCCCACCGGGCGCTCGTGCGCGCCCTGCGTCTTGGCACCGGGGGACTGGAGGACGGCGAGGCCGCGCGCCTTTCTGAAATCGCCAAGCAGATCTCGGATGCAGAACGCCGTGCCATGGCCGCCGAGCGCGAAACGGTTGACCGGCTGATAGCGGCGCACCTCGCCGATCGCATCGGTGCAACCTTTACTGGCCGCATCGCCGGCGTCACGCGTTCCGGCCTCTTTGTGCGCTTGAAGGAGAGCGGCGCGGACGGGTTTGTGCCCGTATCCTCACTCGTGGGCGACTTCTATCGCCACCTCGAAGGGGTCCACGCCCTTGTTGGGCAACGTTCCGGTGCAACCTTCAGTCTGGGCGACCCGGTCGAGGTGCGACTGGTGGAAGCGATCCCATCTGCCGGCGCATTGCGATTCGAGATGCTGAGCGACGGCAAAAAAGGCAAGCCATCCAGTGCGGTCGGCAAGCAGGTGAACACGCCCAAGTTTCGTCGTCGATCACGCAGGCGGCGCTAACCCGGTATGATTTCTTATGCGCGGCCATTGGTCCCTTGACGCGGATGTGCTGAGCCGCGAGGACTATGGCTCCATGGGAATTGCCTCATCATCGAGCGTTCAAGGCATCAAGCACGAGCGATCCGTGCCCCAATCGCTCAAGCGTGGCGCGGCGCAAATGTGCCCGGCCTGCGGGAATGGCGCACTCTATACACGCTATCTCAAGGTTGCCGACCAGTGCCCGGCTTGTTCGGAGGAATTACATCATCACCGGTCTGACGATGCACCGCCCTACTTCACAATTCTGATTGTGGGACATTTCGTCGTGGCCGGCGTCATGATGGTCGAGGACTACTTCCGTCCAAACTATTGGGTCCACGCGCTCATGTGGTTCCCCTTGACGATCGGGCTCGCCCTGTTGCTTCTCCCACGTATCAAGGGGGCTCTTGTCGGCCTGCAATGGGCGCTAAAAATGCACGGGTTCGGCGCCCCCGAAGTGCATAAGGACCCGCCGTCTGCCGCCCGGCCGGATGCTGACTAAGGTGCTGGAATAGCATCGCGACACATCCCAGCTCTC
This sequence comes from Hyphomicrobium sp., assembly GCA_030609245.1. GTDB lineage: Bacteria > Pseudomonadota > Alphaproteobacteria > Rhizobiales > Hyphomicrobiaceae > Hyphomicrobium_A. The sequence goes on along the minus strand of JAUWCP010000093.1, from coordinate 1,092 downwards.
TTGCTTGACAGGTCCGCGCCGGTCGCTATGTTGCCGCTCACTCCGGTGCCGAGCAGAGCAATTCAGGTTTACAGATCATGGCCAAGCCCATCACTCAGAAGATCAAGCTGCTCTCGACGGCAGGCACAGGCTTCTTCTATGTGACCAAGAAAAACCCGCGCACGACCACTGAAAAACTCGTGTTCAGAAAGTACGACCCGGTCGTTAGGAAGCACGTCGAGTTCAAGGAAACGAAAATCAAGTAAGCGTGGCGCGCTTGAGCCCGCGGCAGGTTTCCCCTTCACGTTTGTCAAATCATCCAGCGCAGCAGTGCTCTTGCGAGCGGGCGTGGAGCGCGTTTGGGCTTGGGCATCTTAGGATGAGGACTTGACCAGGGCCCGCAACTCAACCCGGTAGCGGGGTATTTTAAAGTCCGAGAAAGTCACAGACCCTGGTCTAGTAACCAAGTGGTTTGTCAAAGAGGGCCTTGACTCCCCACCTGGTGCCGTGGCTGGTCCGGTGCAGCTTCAACGAGGAGGCCACTCTAGCCGCTAAGACCGTGCCACGAATTTTCCGACCTACCAGGAAATGCGGCGGACCTGATAGTGCGGAAACCCGTCTTGCATGCGCGGGACGCCGCCGCCGCCTCTGTCATCGCCCCCGCAAACTGTAATAACATTTCCCCCGTTAGGTCGTAATCTGACAGAGGAAATTCGTTATTGCAAGACGCGCATTGACTGTGTCGAATCGGCCACTCGCGGATCACAAAGCTCCGAAGCCCCTCAAATTACGCACTAATTGCCAGCCCGGCGCGCTCCAGACCCCTAACGTTCTAATAAGCCATCGTTTTTTCTGTCGGCGTCTCAAGCGACGTTGGGAACAATCCGGTTGCAGTTGCACCCTTCATGCTTGGCCGCAAAGCGCGCGGCGTCCGCTCGCCGACCTCATAGTAGGCACGTCCGATGTCCGGGCCGGCGTTAAAAGAACGAGAAACTCCTCGCCGCCAAACCGGCAAGACAAGCCGTTGCCACGTGTGTTGCGCCGACGGAGACTGGTGAATTCCTACAGGACAGGCTCGCCGACGTGCTCACGCACGCGGGTCACCAATGAAAC
>JAUWCP010000148.1 GCA_030609245.1 Hyphomicrobium sp. | reverse complement strand
CGAACGCCCTTGGTGCGCAGGCGGCGCACGTTGGCGCTGTCCTTTTGATCGCTGCCCTGGACGGAATAGCCCTTCTCAAGCAGGATCTCGGCAATGGCGCTCATGCCGATGCCGCCAATCCCGATGATATGGAAAGTCCCGATCTCGCGGGGCATCTGCATGGTCGTCGTTCCCCTGGTCCCATCTTGCTGCTGACTAAAGCCGACAGCTTCGTGGCTGGCTCATGGCGGCAACTGCGCTCTGCTGTTGCCCTACCTCACAATCAGCTCGTCCACGAGGTCGGCCAGCCGCACCGCCGCATCGGGCCTTCCCATACTCTTGGCAACCGTGGCCGCTGCGGCAAGTTTACCTGAATTTGCGAGCAGAGCCTCGATTTCTCGACTTAGACGCTCCGCCGAGAGATCTTTCTGCTCGATACACCAAGCCCCGCCCGATTCTGCAAGCCTCATGGCGTTCTGGAGCTGATCATTGTCCAGCGCATGCGGCAAAGGAACCAGGATTGACGGGCGTCCAAGGACTGTCAGCTCAGCGATCGTGGATGCCCCCGAGCGCGCGATCACAAGGTGCGCACTGGCGATCTGCCGGGGCAAATCGCGAAAAAAGGGAGAAACCTCAGCGGCAATGCTGTTCGTTGTGTAGGCGGCAACGACACTATCGACGTCCTCCTCTCGAGCCTGCTGCACAACGCGGAGACGATGGCGCAGATCCGCCGGGAGCAGCGCCAGCGCTGGCGGCACCGTTTCGGAAAAGAAACGCGCGCCTTGGCTGCCGCCGAAAACGAGCAGCGTGATCTCACCGCGCGCGCCAGGAGCCCAATAGGGCCGGCTTGCACAATCAATTACGGCTGAGCGAACCGGGTTCCCAGTGAAGCGCTCCTTAGTGCTCAGCTCGTCGTCCAAAAACTTCGTCGCATCAAATGACGTTGCAATGCGGGTCACGCGCTTAGCCAGCATGCGGTTGGCACGCCCCAAAACGGCATTCTGCTCGTGCAAAGCGGTCGGAATTCCCCGCAAGCTTGCAGCCACGAGGGGCGGGAACGTCGGATAGCCACCGAAGCCAATGACGACCTTGGGCTTGATCTTACCTAGGAGAACGTGAGCCGACAAAAGCCCGCGCCCAAGCATCCACGCCGTGTGCGCCATTGCAAATGGAGACCGGCCAGAGAGCGTAGCGGCCGGCACGCGATACACGTTGCGCGCGGGAAAGCCGGCTCCATACCGGTCCCCTCGCATGTCGGTCACGAGATCCACACTACGACCGCGGCGTGCCAGCTCCTCGGCGAGCGCCTGCGCCGGAAACAGGTGCCCGCCCGTGCCGCCAGCTGCGAGCAGGACAGATGTCTCCACGTTCGTCACTTTCGTATTGGCCCCATGGGCCGCAGATCGGTGATCGTAGGCCCCAATCGTGGCTTCTTGAGGCGCGTAGGGTCAGCCCGATGCCGCGTCAAAGCGAGCAGCATGCCAAGCGTGATCGATACTGCAATCATCGAAGATCCGCCCGCCGAGATGAAGGGTAGCGTGATGCCCTTAGCCGGCAGCAATCCGACGTTCACCCCCATATTGATCAATGCCTGTAGCCCGAATAGCAGGGCAAGACCTTGAATGGATAGACGCGTTGCGCGATTGGGTTCGCGCGCCGCGGTCTTGAGCGCGCGCATGACGACAAAGGCAAAAAGACCAAGCAGAGCCAGACACGCCACGATGCCATACTCCTCGGCGACCACTGCGAAAATGAAATCGGTGTGCGCGTCGGGCAGAACCGTCTTGATCGTCCCTTCTCCTGGTCCGCGGCCCAAGAACCCGCCTTCGGAGAACGATTGGATCGCGCGATCGACTTGCGAATTGTCACCAGGCGTCGGCGCAATGAACCGGTCGAAACGCAAGCGCACATGATTGAATGTGGTGTAAGCGAATACCGACCCAAGCGCGCCACATATGCCAACGATAAACGCACCGACTAGCGGTTGCCCCGATAGAAAGTAGAGAGCGGCCCATACCAAGACAATTAGCAGCATTTGACCAACATCGGGCTCGATCAGCAGGAGCCCTGCCATGAGCAAGACGAGAAAGATGGCGATAGGAACGGCCGGCATCTCATTGCGCCTTTGGCTTTCGGCAAAGAGCCAGGCCGATAAAACGACGAATGCGGGCTTGGCAAACTCAGAGGGCTGCAGCGAGTATCCAAAAAGCGAGAGCCAACGCCGCGCTCCTTGGATATCGGAGCCGAAAAAGTGTACGGCGATCATGCCTGCGATAGCCGCAGCGAACAGCGCCAGCGCAAAGCGTCGCACGGCGAGTGGCGAGAACAGTGACACCGCCAGCATGATCACCACACCAGCGGCAGAGAAGATCACATGCCGTTCAACGAAGTAGAACGTCGGCAGACCTTTCTTAATTGCAACCGCTGGGCTCGCGGCGAGCGACAACACCAATCCCGCACCGACGATCGCCAAGATGGCACCCAGAAGCACGTGGTCTACGGTGAACCACCAGTCGGCAACCCGGCTCCTATCAGCGCGCGAAACCCTCATGCAGCCCTCGTCTTAAGCGCAATTCCCGGCAAAGCGGCGACGAGGTCCCGGAAGGCGTCGCCGCGTATCTCAAAGTTGCGATATTGATCGAACGAGGCACAGGCGGGCGACAGGAGTACCACAGGTTCGAGCGCGGCGCTCGCCGCAGCATCGCGCGCGGCCGCCGCCACCGCGATGTTGAGCGTACCGCAGCGCTCAAACAACACCTTCCCCTCAAGCGTCGCGGCGAATTCATCTGTCGCTTCGCCAATCAGGTAGGCTTTCACGACGCGCGGAAAATAAGCTTCAAGGCTTGCAATGCCCCCGTCCTTCGCCTTGCCACCAAGTATCCAATAGATGTCACCGGGAAATGACAGCAGTGCCTTCTCGGCAGAACCCGCATTCGTCGCCTTTGAATCGTTGATGAAGAGCGTGCGGCCAACTTGTCCGAGTTCTTCCATGCGGTGCGCAAGCCCTGGGAAACTCTTCATATGCTCCGCGATCTGTTCTTTCTTCAGCGGAGTGGGAAGCAACATCAGCGCGGCCGCTGCGGCGCAAGCATTCTCAGCATTATGCACACCACGCAGCGAGCCGACGCCGGAAAGACCTGCGACCTCCAAGGCCTCGCCCTTCTCTTTGAGAATGACATGCGCGCCTTCAAGGCCAACCTCGCATTCGGAGCCCGGCTGCACGGAAATCCTTAAGATTTTTTCCGGGCCGCCACCGCGAGTACCCGCGCGTAAATCGTCGTCGATCATACGACAGTAGCGATCATCTACGCTGATGACCGCCCTCTTCGCGCCCCTCGGCAATCGCGCTTTTACTGCGGCGTAGTTTTCGATCGTGCCATGCCGGTCAAGATGATCGGGCGTGATGTTCAACAGCACGCCAACTGTCGCATCGAGGCTCGGCGCCAGATCGATCTGATAAGATGAGCACTCCACGACATAGTGGCGTCCTGGCGCGAATGGCTTAAGCGACAGCATGGCCGTCCCGATGTTGCCGCCCACCTCAACGTCACGGCCTGCCGCGCGCAGAATGTGCGCAATAAGCGCCGTCGTCGTGGATTTTCCGTTGGTGCCGGTGATGGCAACAAGAGGCACATCGAATGGTTCGATGCGTCGCTCGCGCGCAAATAGCTCTAGATCGCCGATCACCTCCACCCCGGCGAGCTTCGCCGCCTTAACGGCCCAATGCGGCTCAGGATGGGTAAGCGGCACGCCCGGCGCCAACACCAGCACAGCGAAGGCGAGCCAATTGGCTTCTTGCATATCCACGATGGGGATGCCGGCGGCGGCGGCCGCCTTACGACTTGCCTCATTGTCATCCCAAGCCGCAACCTTCGCACCGCCCTCAATCAGGGCTTGTGCGGTGGCGATGCCTGAGGTGCCGAGCCCAAAGACCGCAACGGGCTTGCCTACCAAGGTCGTTATGCGAATCATGCACGGAATCTAACGCAATTCGTTCAAAGCAGGTCGCAGATCAGCGCAGTTTTAGCGTGGCCAGCCCGACCAGTGCCAGCACAACGGAAATAATCCAAAAGCGCACGACAATGGTCGATTCCTGCCAGCCCTTCTGCTCGTAGTGGTGGTGCAGCGGCGCCATTCTAAACACACGTCGGCCTGTCGTTTTGTAAGAGGCCACTTGGATGATCACCGAAAGCGTCTCCAGCACGAACAGGCCGCCAACGATGGCCAGGACGATTTCGTGCTTGGTGGCCACCGCAATGGCGCCCAGCGCGCCGCCCAAGGCAAGCGATCCCGTATCGCCCATGAAGATCATGGCAGGCGGCGCGTTGAACCACAGGAAACCAAGGCCCGCGCCAATCAGCGCCCCGCAAATGATGGACAGCTCGCCGGTGCCCGCTACGTAGTGGATTTGCAGATACTGAGCAAACCTCGCGTTACCGATTAGATACGCGATAAGCCCGAAGGTGGCCGCCGCGATCATCACGGGCACGATCGCAAGCCCGTCAAGACCATCGGTGAGGTTGACTGCGTTGCCTGCCCCCGCAATCACGAGCACGCCGAAGAGAATAAAGAACGGCCCCAGGTAAAAAACCATGTTCTTGAAGAAGGGAATGGTGAGCACACCGGATATGTCCGGCGGACCAAGCCACATCACGCACGCCGTGGCGATCGCCGCCACGAGGACCTCGACGCCGAATCGCAAGCCGCTCGAAAAGCCAGACGTGGTGCGTCGCGTCACCTTCAGGAAGTCATCGTAAAAGCCGACGCCCCCATAAGCGAGCGTGACGCCCAAAACGATCCAAATGTACAAGTTACTGAGATTGGCCCACAGCAACGTGGACACGGTGATGCCGGCGAGGATCATGAGCCCGCCCATCGTTGGCGTGCCCGTCTTTAAGAGATGAGTCACAGGTCCGTCTTCGCGGATCGGCTGGCCTTTGCCCTGTTTGACGCGCAGCAGATCGATGATGCCGGGGCCAAACAACAACACGAATATGAGCGCGGTGAAGATCGCCCCGCCGGTGCGGAAGGTGATGTATCTGAAAACGTTCAGCACCCCGATCTGGTCGCTGAAGTTCACGAGTTCATAAAGCATCCCTCACCCTCCGATGGCGATTATCGCAGCGTCTACGCGCCCCGATCCGCCCCGACACAATCTTTTTCACCGCTGCGCATCAGCGCGTTGACAAGCGGCGCCATACGCGATCCGAGCGAACCCTTTATCATCACCACATCGCCACCGCGTACTGTTGCGACGAGCGCGGCTTCGATGCCATCCGACGTGTTGGCCCACTCTCCCTGCTGGGCCACCGGCAAGACCTGAAACAGCCGCTGCATGTGAGGCCCACAGGCAAAGACCAGATCAGCCTCGGCGACGTCAACTGCTTCCTTTAATTCCTCGTGCAAACGGCCTGCTTCCTCGCCCAATTCGAGCATATCGCCGAGAACTGCAATACGGCGCGGATATTGTTCGCGCGACACGGTCGCCATGGCGGCAAGGGCGGAGCGCATCGAGGCGGGATTGGCATTATAGCTCTCATCAACAAGCAGAATCGCGCCATCGGCGCGCTTCACCTCAATGCGCGCGCCGCGGCCCTTGGCCGCCGTGAGGCTAGCAAGTGCGCTAACCCCACCTTCTACGTCAGCGTCGAGTGCGATGAGTGCGGCTATAACAGCAAGCGAATTCTGTGCAATGTGCGCTCCCGGCGCGCCCAATCGATAGGCTACGCGCCTCTGTCCGGCCCGCGCGATGACATCGGAGCCGTTAGCCCCCAGCGTCAAAACTTCGGGACGCACATCTGCCGCCTCGCTCTGACCAAACGAAACGACGCGAATACCGTGGGCGCGTGCGCGCTCGTCTAGGAGCGCAAAGAAAGTATTGTCGCGGTTGAGCACCGCCGTACCGCCCGGTTCTATTCCCGACAAGATCTCCGATTTGGCTTCGGCAATCGCTTGGACCGACTCGAAGAATTGCAGATGAACCGGCTCCACCGTGGTGATGATGGCAACGTGCGGGCGCACCAGCTTTGCGAGCGGCGTGATCTCGCCAGCGTGGTTCATGCCGATCTCGAATACACCGTAGCGTGAATTCGCCGGCATGCGCGCCAATGTCAATGGCACGCCCCAATGATTGTTGTACGAATTCTCGGCCGCATG
>JAUWCP010000343.1 GCA_030609245.1 Hyphomicrobium sp. | reverse complement strand
GTGACATCAGCCATCAGCTGATCGTAGGCATCCGACATAAGCAAATCTGCGGCAGGAAGGGGCCTTTGATATTTTTCACTCAATACGTCGAACAGGTTGACGAGCGTGCAGGGCACTTCGATCTGGGTATAGAGGTTTGCGTTGTTGCCGAACAACGTCAGCGTTTCCCCGTCAAACAGCATCTCGATATCCGCATGCCCGCCGGCGCGTGTGGCGCGGATTTTGCCGGGCCGGTTGAGGATGACGGCACCTGAACTCGCCAGCGCGAGTTTCTGTTTGTCCTTGGTAAGGACCTCAAGGACGGCATCGAAATCAAATGATATGGCCGTCTGCGCCGCCAGGTAGTCGGACATGGACTTGAGCAGCTTCTTGGCATCTGCCTCATCGGCTTGCGCTCCTGAGGGGGTCCCCCACACAACCATCAAGGACAGCGCTGCGGCGGATATGCCGACCGCGGAGATCTTCACAAATTTTCGGGCTATCGTTCTCATATGTTCAAACTCCTCATCTTTATCTTTCGCTCTTCTGGCGGGGAGCGGCCCAAAAGACCCCCTCCAATTTCCAATCTACGTCACCAGTTCAATCTCGCCGGGCAGCCAATTCCCTTCTTACCACGTATCACGCCTCCGTCGGGCTGTAGAGACGCAAGGAGGCGGGACCAGCCCTTGCCGGGAACGGTCTGACTCCAGTTGGCCTCCTTGCCCTTCGGGATCTGTTTCTTCTTGATCAGGGCCTAAAGCCCGATAGCGTCATAGTCCATGAATTCATCAATCATGGAACTCATTGCGTGGCTCGTCGCACTCTACGCCGCGATTTGCGTGGGCGTCTATTTTGGCAACCGCCTGCTCATGTATTTTCCCGATCCAACCCGCGCCGGGCCGGCGGAGGCCGGCCTCGATAGCGTCAAGGAGATCGAGATCGCGGTTGCCGATGGCGTCACGTTGGTTGCCTGGCATGCGCCGGCGAAGGAAGACAAGCCGACCATCCTCTATTTCCATGGCAACGCGGCCAACGCCGCCAATCGCGCGCCCAAAATCGAAACGATCCGCGAGCATGGTTTTGGTGTCTTCTACCTCAACAACCGCGGTTATGGCGGCTCCGGCGGAACGCCCACGGAAGAGAACAATGTCGCCGACGCGCTGGCGGCCTACGATCACCTGACAGAGCTCGGGGTGCCGGCAGGCAGAATCGTTGCCTACGGCGAGTCGCTGGGCTCGGGCCAGGCAGTGCGGCTGGCGGCGCAAAGGCACCTCGCCGCGGTCGTGCTGGAAGCGCCGCTCACTTCGACGGTCGATGTGGCACGCAGGACCTATTTTTGGCTGCCGCTCGGCTTGCTGATCAGCGACAAATACAACGTCGAGCGCAACATCCGCTCGGTCACGGCCCCGGTTCTCATCCTGCACGGCGAGCAGGATGCGGTGATCCCAGTGGAAATGGGCTGGCGCGTCTACCGCGCCGCCAACGAGCCAAAGCGGATCGAACTGTTTCCCGAAGGTGTCCATTACGACTTGTTCGACCATGGCGCGTGGGAGACGACGCGGGCCTTTCTGGCTTCGCCGGGCGGATAGCGCGTTTGCCGGGCAGCGCCCGCGGGCTGGTGTTCCCGGGTGATCAATCCTTGGGATGCGCTTTGGTTTCCTTGGAAACGGGGAAGCAGTTGATCGCTACGGTCGTCATGCCGATATCGGCCTTGCCGTCGCAATCGAGACCGGCCTTCGATCCGTGAGGAGGATCGATGTTAAAGATGTTGTGTCCGGGATCGTCTTGGTGCTCGCTCACCCTGCTACCATGGTAGCATACTCTTGACTGGCGCCGCGCCCTTTGACCGCAACGGTGAGACATCCGATGTATCACTTCTCAGAACCGATTGATCGCCGCGAGCCCTTGGGAAAAGCGCTGTGTTGGGAGCGTGTGGCTACACCTGCGTTTCAGCGACTGAAATCTGACCGACGAGCGGCATTTCGCAGCCCGTCCTTCATCGGATCGCCGATAAGGGAGGACAATTCGATGGTGAAGATTTGTCTCAGCATTGCCATTGGCACGATTGCTCTTTTGTTAGGTCCGCTCGTGTCTTCCAGTTTCGCGCTGCAAC
>JAUWCP010000337.1 GCA_030609245.1 Hyphomicrobium sp. | reverse complement strand
TGTTCTTGAGGCGATGGCAGCGGCACGTGCGGTCATCACCACCAACGTTTCGGGCTGCCGCGACACGGTCGATGAGCGCGTCAATGGCTGCCTTGTGCCCGCGCGTGATTCAGAGGCGCTCGCCGAGGCGATGGGAAGCTTCCTGATTCGGCCCGATCTCATCCCTACGATTGCACGTGCCAGCCGCACAAAAGCGGAGCGGTTTTGCGGAGAACAGATGGTCATTCGGCCGCTGTTGGCGGTGCTAGGGCTGGATTGAGCGGTTCCGCGCCGGGCTTCGAAAGCTTGCGATTGGGCCGCCAAAAGGCCGAAAGCTAAGCTCAGAGCGAAGAAACGCACTGGCCGGATCGAATAACTGTTCGCTCATATGGACTGTTGAGCAAGTGGCAAATATTGCCGGCTCCAAGACCAATGCGATTGACCACGCCTGCGCTGTTTCCTATTTCACGGTCATGGCAATACTCCCCATTCTGACGCTGCCCGACCCAATCCTGCGCAAGGTCTCTGAGCCGGTAGAGCGCGTGGACGAGGAGTTGCGCCAGTTGATGGACGATATGCTGGAGACAATGTACGCGGCACCGGGCGTCGGGCTTGCCGCAGTGCAGGTTGGTGTGCCTCGCCGTCTCGTTGTGCTCGATGTATCGAAGGATGAGGAGCAAGCCGGACCGTTCTTCATGACGAACCCGGAAATCGTTGCGCTTGGCCCGGAGACTCGCCTGCACGAGGAGGGCTGCCTTTCGATCCCAGAGGTTCTGGTCGAAATCGAACGCGCCACCAGCGTGACCGTGCGCTACCTCGACCAGCTGGGTGAGTCCACAGAACTCACAGCAGAAGGCCTGTTGGCGACGGCTATTCAACATGAAATCAATCATCTCAACGGCAAGCTGATTATCGACTTCCTCTCTCCGCTGAAGCGCGACATGCTGGTGCGCAAGTTCAAGAAACAGGCACGGTCCACTGAAGCCCTCTAAAATCTCTCTCGGTCATTACGTCAGCCGCGGACTTCTCCCATGACATTGCGCATCGTTTTCATGGGTACGCCGAAGTTTTCCGTGCCGACGCTCGCAGAGATTCTGGGCGCCGGGCATGACGTCGTGGTTGCGTACTGCCAGCCGCCACGGCCTGCAGGGCGCGGCATGGCGGAACGCAAATCACCCGTCCATTTGTTTGCCCAGAGTGCTGGCATTCCGGTGCTGACGCCCAAGAGTCTCAAGGACCAAGCTGAGCAGCAGGTGTTCGCAAGCCACCAGGCCGATGTTGCAGTCATTGTCGCATACGGGTTGTTGCTGCCAGGGCCGGTGCTCACGTCGCCGCGAACTGGTTGCCTCAATCTCCACCCCTCCGCGCTACCGCGCTGGCGCGGTGCTGCACCCATTCAGCGTGCGGTGATGTCGGGGGACGAGCAGACGGCCGTGATGATCATGCGTATGGACGAGGGGCTCGATACCGGGCCTATCTGTCTTGCCGAAGCTGTGGCGATTGGTCTGAACGTGACGGCGGGTGAATTGCAGGACGTCTTAGCGCGGCGGGGTGCCGATTTGATGGTGCGTGCGCTCGCGGCTTTAGAGCGTGGTTCGCTCGATTGCACGGCGCAGCCTAAATCCGGCGTCACCTACGCGGCGAAGATCAGCAAAGCAGAATCGCGCATCGACTTTGCAAAGCCGGCGCGCGACGTGCACAACTTGATCCGCGGAATTTCGCCGTTTCCTGGCGCGTGGTTCGAAACCGGCGCAGGAGGCATTAACGAGCGCATCAAGGTGTTGCGCTCAGCCCTTGCCGAGGGTGCAGGGCCACCCGGCGAGGTGCTTGATGACAGCCTCTCAGTCGCGTGTGGAGATGATGCGGTGCGGCTGGTCGAGCTGCAACGTGCGGGCAAAAAACCGATGCGAACGGAAGAGTTCCTGAGAGGATTTTCGCTTGTCCCCGGAACGCGCCTTTGATGCGCCTGTTAATCAAGGCGGGCGAACGATCGACCGCTACCCAAAAACACGCATTAAGCTCTCCCCAGTCCCCCTCACAGTGTTTGCCTGGAGTATGCTCATGCGTGTTCTCAGCCTCTTACTCATCGCGGTCGCGGCGATCGCGCATTCATCGGTAGTCAGTGCGCAACAAGGACCTCCGCTAAACAGCGCCCAATGGGCCTCCACAACTCGGATCGAGACACAGCCGGTCTATGGCGCCGTTGTCACCTATGAATCCGGGGTTCGAGTTTTCCGGCCGATTCCGCCGACCCAGCATATGATCATCAACCCAGATGGC
>JAUWCP010000258.1 GCA_030609245.1 Hyphomicrobium sp. | reverse complement strand
GGGTCGCGGGCCGCGCGCGAATTCCGGTCAAGGGCAAGACCGCTATTATTGTCGACGACGGCATCGCAACAGGTGCAACGGTGAAGGCATCTTTGCATGCATTGAAGAGACAAGGCCCGCAACGGATCGTCATCGCAACGCCCGTTGCCTCGCGAGAATCGCTCGAAGAGCTGCGACGGGAAACGGACGACGTGATCTGCCTGGAGACACCGGAGTATCTCGGCGCAATCGGCTTCTTCTATGCAGAATTCTCCCAGGTGAGCGATGCAGAGGTATCGCGTATCCTTGATAGCATGTCGGCGGAGGGGATGCCGGGCTAACGAGTCTGAATGATGCCTGCATTGATCGCGTGCGGAGATGGGCGGCGGGATGTCGATGCTGATCCGCTCCCCAGCCGCGAGGCATAAACTGTTAGTGGTCGCTCAAGTTCATGGGACCAGGTCAACCGATACTTCGGTGAGAAAGATGAGAACTAGGTTGCGCATTAAGAAGCACGGTGCCCTTCTTTATGAGGGCGTCCATGAGATCGTCGATCACGACAGCTTTGGCGCGGCATTTGCCGATGTTTGGCGCACCGTGCGCGAGAGGCAATTGGAGAAAACCACAAGTATTGGCGAGCTCATGGACAAACTGAATGACGAGATGCTCGAACAATTACAGGGCGCTGAAATCAGCATTCAAAGAGCGTAAAATGGCAAACAGCCAAGTTGCGCGCAAAACGCGCCTGTTGGACCTCGCTCACACGCTGCGCAAAGTGCTTGAGGTGTTCAGCTGTAAAATTGATGCGCGTCAACGCTCAGGCCCGCAAAGACCCGCATACGACGTATAGTCTTGAGGCCCGAGAAATTATCTCGAGGTTTCTGAGGCGTGCCCCGGTCTGCCATGAGAACCAACGATGGGCGAAATTCGGCTTTGGACCCCGCATGACGCTCGGCCGCGCATTGCGCAAGGTGACCGCTTGCGGCTGTTCGCACTCAACGCCACCACCGAGCTTGGTGGCGCCATTGCGAAATGTTTGGGGATGCCGCTTTGCGCCCACGAGGAGCGCGAGTTTGAAGACGGTGAGCACAAGGCGCGACCGTTAGACCCTGTGGGCAACGCAGACGTCTATGTCGTCCAAAGCCTGCATGGTGGACCAGAGGCGAGCGCCAATGACAAACTCTGCCGGCTCTTATTTTTCATCGGCGCACTCAAGAATGCGGGTGCAGCCCGCGTCACGGCGATGGTGCCTTACCTTTGCTACGCACGCAAAGATCGCCGCACGAAGCCGAATGATCCCGTGACGACGCGGTACGTGGCGGCCATGTTCGAGGCTATAGGGACCGATGCGGTCGTGACACTTGAGGTGCACAACCCTGTGGCCTTCGAGAACGCCTTTCGCTGCCGGACGGTGACGCTGCCGGCAACACCGCTGTTCGTCGAATATGCAAGCAAGCTGAAGGACGAGAACCTCTGCGTCGTCTCCCCGGATACTGGTGGAGCTAAACGGGCAGAGCTGTTCCGTGAGACTCTGGAGGCGATCCGTGGCCGACCCATCGGCAAGGCCTTCGCCGACAAACATCGCAGCGCTGGCGTCGTAACCGGAGATCTCTTCGTCGGTGACGTGACCGGAGCAACCGCGCTCATCATTGACGATTTGATCAGCACCGGGGGCACGCTCGTGCGTGCGGCCCGGGCGGCTCGATCCGCCGGAGCACGCAGAGTAATTGCTCTGACAGCTCACGGTCTCTTCATGGAAGGCGCCGCTGAGGCGCTCGCCGACCCCGTGCTCGACCGGGTCGTCGTAACCGATACGGTTCCCCCCTTTCGGCTTCCGGCCGGCGCGACGCGCGATAAGCTCGATATTCTCCCTTCTGCGCCGCTTTTTGCGGAGGCGATCGCGCGCCTCCACGAAGGGCGCCCGCTCACAGAACTGTTGGTATTTTGAGAAGCCGCTGAAGACGCACCGCATCCCTTGCCGCGATTCTCAGATAGGTATGAGTACGCTGGCGCCATTTCTCCGGCGTTTGCGGGTTCGGCTCCAAGACGTGAGCGATGGCAAGACCCGCGCGCAGCGCCGCGCGGTGGCAGCGATAAAAGAGGAACAGTTCAGGCTTGGGATCATCGTGGAGCGCGCGTGCGACGCCCCGACGGACATAGTCTCCAATCCAGGTGGCGCCGAGCCGCTCGCATTCGAGGCTGAGGTAGGCGATCTCATCAAAAGGATCGACCATCCGGAAGTGAGGATTGAATTCCAAGCAGTCGATAATCCTAATCCCGTCGGTGAGCCAGATGTGCTCGGGGCGCAGATCGCCGTGTCCGTCCACAATGCGGCGGTCGCGGATCCGCTCGATGAGGAATCCAGCGCGCTTGTCCAGAAAGCAGCGCTGGACACGTTCGATAGTTCTCACCAACCCTGCTGGCAGATCGAGGCGCCGATCGAGCAAGAAGCGACAATCGCGGGAGATGTTGTGATGCCATTCGTTCAGCTGTGCGACAGGCGACAAGTAGGGACGCGCTGCATGCTGGTAGAATTTGCCGAGCGTTGTCACCAGCCGATCGAGTTGGGAGGCTTTCACTCTATCCTCCTCGATTGCGCGATCGAGCGCCCAATGCTCTTCAAGGCGGCGCATGACGACAAGCCAATCGACGACCTCGCCCGGGCCGCCGATCGAAAGGCCTTGCGCAGACTGGACCAGCGGCACGACGTCGAGATAAACGTCCGGCGCGAGTCGCCGGTTGAGGCGCAGCTCAGCCCGGCACATCACCTCGCGGCGCGCGAGCGCGGAGAAATCAAGATAAGCGAGCCGGACCGGTTTTTTGAGCTTAAAGACCTTGTCTCCGGCCAAAAAGACCCAGGACATGTGGGTCTCGCGGCGGCTTACCTCGCCGACCGGCTCTGGGTATGCCGACGGCCGGCTGAGGAACTCGACCTTGGCAGCAAGGGTTGGCCGACGGTCTTCCATCATCGAGACGTCGTAATGCACGATTGGTTCGCCCTTGCTCAAATTGTCCAGAAAGGCGCTATCGCGGCCAAAGGTTCCAATCAAACCACAATTGCACACTTTCGCGGATCAGGAGCAGCACGATTCCGGCGGCTCCTCCTCGCCCGCCGTCAAGATCTCAACAATCTGGTAGGCAACAGCGCTCAGCTGGTGCCCTCTTTTCCGAGACTGTCCGCGTCGCCCGTCGCTGCGACAACTGCCTCTTCCAACTCTACGATGGTCGGATCTAAGTCCAGGATTTCAAGCACCTTGGGATCATCGATGTCGCCGATGACGCGCTTGACGTCTTCCGCTGTCGCTTGAACGCCGCGCTGGCCGGGGTTACGTCACAGCTGCTGCCATCGAAACGCTCCTCAAGGTTTGCAGGTCTGCTCTCAAACCCCATCGGGGCCCACCCAAACTAACGTCCGCGCTCAACTTGCCCATTGACGTGGGTCAAAGCGCTTGCGCTCGCGGTCTCGTACCG
>JAUWCP010000225.1 GCA_030609245.1 Hyphomicrobium sp. | reverse complement strand
TGGGGGCCAAAGCTCCCGCTGCATCGCACTGATCGGCCCGTACTCAAGCGGCAAGACCACACTTCTCGAGGCCATTCTCGCCCGTTCCGGGGGGGTTACCCGAGCCGGTACAATCGCCGACAAGACGACCGTCGGTGACGGAAACCGTGAGGCTCGCGACCACGGTATGAGCGTTTCGCTCAATCTTGCTGACGTTAGCTTTCTCGACGACACCTTTACTTTTATCGACTGTCCGGGCTCCATCGAATTCCAGTATGAAGGTGCGCTTGCGCTTACCGCGTGTGATGCTGCCGTCGTTGTCTGCGAGCCCGATGCCAAGCGTGTGCCGGCACTGCAATTGATCTTGAAGCGGCTTGAAGATCGCGGCATCCCCCACTTTCTGTTCCTCAACAAAATCGATGCTTCGGAAATTCCGGTGCGCGAGCTCATTCCCATATTGCAGCCGGCGAGCAAGAAGCCACTCGTGCTGCGCCAGATTCCGATTTGGGAAAACGGCGTTGCCACGGGTTTCGTCGACCTGGCGTCCGAACGCGCATACGTTTATCGCACGCAAGCCCCATCCGAGATCATCGAGGCACCCACATCGATCAACGAGCGCTTGGATGAAGCGCGCTTCCATATGTTGGAGCAGCTCGCCGATTACGACGACGAGTTGATGGAGCAGCTTCTTTCCGACGTAGTGCCTCAGCGCGACAAGGTCTTTGACGACCTGGCGAGCGATTTGCGAAAGGGGCTGATCTGTCCGGTACTGCTGGGATCAGCCCAGAACGGGAATGGCATCCTGCGCCTGCTGAAAGCGCTGCGCCATGAGGTTCCATCCGTTGAGGAAACGGCGCGCCGGCTCAAAGTGGAGAATGCGGCGTCCTCAGCCTTCGTATTCAAGACAGTGCAGACCACGCACGGCGGAAAACTGACGTTGGCTCGCGTGCTGACAGGCGAGTTTGCTGATGGCGCAACGGTCGTCGGTGCGTCGGGCGCTGATGAGCGCATTTCTGGCGTCTTCGCGGTATGGGGCGAGGAGCCCGGGAAGCGTGGGACCGCCAAGGCCGGCGATACGGTCGCGTTTGGGCGGCTGGAGACGATCAAGAGCGGCGAGACCATCAGTGCGGATAAGGGCGGCATCGTGCAGATCCCAGGCCCTCCGGAGTCTGAACCTGTGTTCGGGATTGGTCTTGGCCTCAAGGACCGCAAGGACGAGGTGAAGCTGACGGCTGCACTCGGCAAGCTGATGGAGGAAGACCCCTCGCTGCGTGTCGAGATGAACGCCGACTCCCATCAGATGCTTCTGCTTGGTCAGGGCGAGATGCACCTGCGCGTCGCATCAGAGCGGCTACAGCGCAAGTATGGCGTGGCGGTTGAACGCCAGGCACGCCTCATTCCCTACAAGGAGACTATCCGCAAGGGCATCGAGGTGCGCGGGCGCCACAAGAAACAGTCGGGCGGCCACGGCCAGTTCGGCGATGTGGTACTCGATATCCAGCCGCTGCCGCGTGGAGGGGGTTTCCAATTCGGTGAGAAGATCACCGGTGGAGTGGTGCCGCGCCAATTCATCCCGTCAGTCGAGTTCGGCGTTAAGGAATACTTGCGGCACGGGCCACTTGGTTTCTCCGTGGTGGACGTTTCCGTCACGCTGCTCGATGGCTCCTATCATTCAGTCGATTCTTCCGACATGGCCTTCCGCCAAGCCGGGCGCATTGGCATGTCGGAGGGCATGCCCAAGTGCTCACCTGTTCTGTTGGAGCCGATCATGGCGGTCGAGATTACCGTGCCTTCTGAGGCAACCGCGCGCATCAACGCCATTATCTCGCAGCGGCGCGGCCAGATCCTCGGCTTCGATGCGCGGGAAGGATGGGAGGGTTGGGACGCTGTGCAGGCGCAGATCCCGGCGGTTGAGATGGACAACCTGATCGTCGATTTGAGGTCGGCAACGGCGGGCGTGGGAACCTACACGGCGAGTTTCGACCATCTGGCCGAGCTGACCGGCCGGCTCGCCGATCAGGTGCTCGCTGCACACAAGCAGGCCGCGGAGTAGGCCACTCGCTATTGGAATTGAGCGTCGGACCCTGCGGGTCCGGCGCTTTGCCTCAATGCGTTGCCTCATCGCCCCATAGCTGCTTCAGGCGGGCATCGCGACCGCATGCGTGGCGGTAGTAGCGGTAACGCAGTGAGTTCGTCTCATAGTAGTTCTGGTGGTAATCCTCCGCCGGCGTAAACGTGTCCGCCTCCACGATCTCCACCGCGATTGGTTTGTCGAAGCGGCCGCTTTTCTCCAGCGCCGTCTTGCTCTCCTGTGCGAGCTTTTTCTGCCCAGGCGTGTGCGTGAAGATCGCCGGCCGATACTGATTGCCGCGGTCGCAGAATTGGCCGCCGCCATCAAGCAGATCGACGTGACGCCAGTAATAGTCGAGCAGCTTGTCGTAGCTGACGACCTCGGGATCGTATTTGAGCTGCACGGCCTCGGCATGGCCCGACCGTCCCGACGAGACCTGCTTATACGTTGGGTTCTCGGTCTTGCCGCCCAGATAGCCGGAGATCGTCTCTTTGACGCCCTCGACCTTGTCGAAATCCGACTCGGTGCACCAGAAGCAGCCGCTGGCGAATGTCGCGACTTCCAATCCCTCTTGTGATTGCGCAACAGCAGGCCGCGTGAGGGGTGATTGTTGCGCGAAAAAGAAAACACCACCTGCGACAAGTACGGCTAAGGCTATGAACAACGAGACTATGCGGGTCATGGTCATTTCCAAATGCTAGGTGAGGTGATCTGCGAATTTGCCGAACGCGACGACGATCCCGGCGAGAGCAAGGCCAATCCAGGCAGCGTGACGGCTGCTGCTGAGGTCTTGTTTGCCGGGCACTCTCCGTTGCGGGCCTCGGTTCGCTGCCGCGACTTCTCCGCTCAGCCTGTTGTGCTTGGCGGTTCTGGGACAAACTTCAAGGCCACGCCGTTCATGCAGTAGCGCAGGCCCGTCGGCGGAGGGCCGTCGTTGAACAGGTGACCCAGATGCCCGCTGCAACGCCGGCAGTGCACCTCAGTGCGCGTCATGAAGAAGCTTTTGTCTGTCGAGGTGCCGATGCCATTCTCGAGCGGCTCGTGGAAGCTAGGCCAACCCGTGCCGCTGTTGAACTTCGTCTCTGAGGAGAATACCGGCAGCTCGCAGCCGGCGCACACGAAGGTGCCGGGATCATAGATTTTGTCGAGTGGACTGGTCCCCGCGCGCTCGGTCCCTTGCTTGCGCAGCACATGGAACTGCTCCGGCGTCAGGATCTTGCGCCACTCCTCCTCGGTCTTGGTGATCTCGAAAGTCATCTCCGACGGTCCTGTCATCGTCTCCTCTTTTGCGTGAGTGTTCGCTGCGCGCAATCCTGCAGCGCCAGCGATGAGGCCGATACCAGCAAGGCCGAAATCTCGACGGTTAAACATAAGGGTTTCTCCCAGGCTGGAACTTACGGGACTTAGCGGAGTTTCCGCCGCATTAGAGCTTCGGTGGTCAGGGCCGCTCGGGTCTGTCGTTATAAAGTACGCCGTCGTGGCGATTTCGTTACACAGTTACTCCTCGACCTACTTCACAAGTTCGAGGGCTTTTCAGGCTGCTGCCAAGCCTGTGGGCATGGTCCTTCTGGGGCCTTTCATCGCTGTTCTCTGACTGCTGACCATATGGCGCTTGAGGCCCATGTCCTCAATGGAGGAGGCAGCGTCGTGGCAGAAGTCGTCGCAGAATCGGTTCTCACTCATCGACGTCGCGTTACTGTCGTACCATCAATGCGTCGATTCGATGGGAATTTTGATCCTGCTTCCGGGCATTCAAGTGCGCGCGTCACACCTACAATCGTTTTGACAACAATGACGTCTATTCAGCCGTTCGGAACCTTTCCGCCCAACCGACTGCAAAATGCGGTTCGCAACATTGGCCGTCGCCTTCCGAGAAACTGGCCCGGAAAGCGATTTTCTGGCTGGCTCCGTTTTTTGCTTCA
>JAUWCP010000276.1 GCA_030609245.1 Hyphomicrobium sp. | reverse complement strand
ACACCGGTCTCGTCCTTCATGAAACGCGATACAATGGTCTTCATAAGAGCACTCTCCCAATTGCGATTTATTGCATTTGATTGCATTCACCGGCGCAACAGAAATCTCGCCGCTAAACAAGTGGGAGACTATGCTATTAGGTGTTAAACCCAGGTAAAGCGCAGAAGAAACTTCACAAATACTTCCTAACATGCGATTAATATTTAAAACATCATTTGATCAATTCAATGAATTATTTCTGAAAGCAAGTAAAGCTGCGCCAAGCGCCTCCGCTCCTCCCGGTCATCGGGCAGAACACCACATTTTCCGCTTAACTTTCTACTTCTTTGACGAATACCTCAGTCTATCGCCACGACCATTGCTTGAGATGTACTCAAAACGGCATAAGTAAAACACCCTTCTGAACACGCCCTATCGGCACGAAACGCCAAGGCACGCAAAAAATGCCTGTGCTCGCCGTCCTGCGACGTGTCGCTGCGGCGGCCTGCGACTTGCCGCTGCGGCGGAAGGAGTGGCAGATCGCGCGTGCTCCGAGCTGCCGAGGAGGTCGAGGAAACACCAATCCAACGGGCTCCATTTGCACTTCCTTAACCCTTTCCTGAGGTAGTGGGTGACAACGACCCGAAGTACAAAGCCGAGCCCGGAAACAATGGCCTGCCACATGTTGCCCAGAAACTTTGCGCTTTCCACCTGCGTTAAGGCCGTCGCCACCGCAGCAAGCGTTGGTACGCTTCTTATTCTGACCACCCTGCCAGGCTCCGCCAAAGACCTGGTCGTTCGCTATGATCAGGCGCAACTCATTCGTCTGCCCCGTCCCGCCGCAGATGTTATCGTTGGCAACCCTTCGATTGCCGACGTTGCTATTCAGGGGACCAACCTGCTGGTCGTCACAGGTAAGACTTTTGGCGTTACAAACGTCATCGTGCTAGATGCCGACCGCAACGTGATCCAGGACCAGCGTATCTTTGTTGAACGCGACAGCCAGAGTATCGTAACCTTGTTCAATGGCAGCGTGCGTGAATCTTATACATGCACGCCCATCTGCGCCCCGACAATGACGATCGGCGACGGCAACCCGTTCTTCGCGACCATCTCCAAGCACTCGAAGAACAAGCACAAGTTCTCATCGGGCGACGCCAGTGCCGCCCCGCCGTCGGGCAGCGAGTAATAAGCAAGCCAGACCCGTCGTTGCCGCAGTTGAGTTGCGCGCAATCCAAGCGTGCTCCCGCTGACCATCGAAGCTTGACCTTGTGCTGCTAGCCGCCATCGTGACGCGCCCACAGACGCTTGGCGCCACCGTCTTCTCAACACGTCAAATTTTCACACAAAACGCTGCTGAAAAGCCCAGGCGTCTCCCGCTCGGAAGGATGGAGCCTGCCGATGTAATCAACTTTATCTGTTGCTCTAAGAATTGCTTTACCCAAGTTACTGAATTGCAAAGTTGGCAATAGATGATTCATAGGCATGGCGCTAAATTCGAACAAATAGAAAGAGCCAATGATCGTCAGAGGCATTCACGATGACGGCTGCCTTCCAGTCATACTCTCCTGAAAAATCGCCCCGTGGATGGAAGCGCAATGCCACGCGCTGGCTCCACGATAGCGCTGGCTCGACCGCGGTGGAGTTCTCTCTGGTTGCAGTTCCCTTCTTTTTCTTCGTTTTCGCAATCCTTGGAACGTCGTTGTATTTCTTCACCAACAACGCGCTGGACCGTGGAGTCCAGAGTGCGGCTCGTAAGATTCGCACCGGCGAAGCCAAGCAAGCCGGCGCCACAGTCGGTGACTTCCGACAGTCGGTTTGCGACGAGGCCGGCACTGGGATCAATTGCAATAAGCTGCGCGTGCTGATTCAGAGCGACGCCAGCTGGGCTAACATCACGCCCCAGGGTTGCTTGGATAGCAAAAGTGAGATGGTCAACTCAACTGGGAGCATCGAAGAACTCGTCTCTGATTATTCGGGCGATGCCAGCTTCGTTGCCCTTATCACAGTCTGCTACGAGTGGGATCTTGCCAAGACTTTCAGCTTTCTGCAGCTCGGCAAGGGTTCCAATGGATCGGGTCCTGCTGTGATGCAAGCTTCAGCCGCATTTCGCATCGAGCCGCACCCCTATGAATAGTTCCGCTATCCGTCGCCAACATCGTTCCAATGAGCAATCAAGATCCGCGTGAGAAAGTATTGTCTATGGTCTTTTTCAGAAATGCGCCACGGTGCGGCCGGCACGCGCTCATACGAGTGTGGCGCTGCAACGACGGCATGGCGGCCACGGAGTTTGCTTTCATAGCTCCGCTTCTCGTCTTGATGTACCTCGGCACCGTCGAGGTCAGCCGCGCGATCGATATCGACCGTCAATTCGCCTCAGCAACGGCAATGACGTCAGATCTCGTTGCCAGAGAGGAGAATCTGGGGGACACGCAGGCGGAAGCAGACGCTACACTTGACGGCATCGTTCAGTCCGTCCAGCACGTCATGCACCCCTATGACCCGGACACCTTGAAACTTAGCATCTTTTCCGTGAAGGCATCGACCGAGGATGCGACCGACACGAAGGTCGAATGGTCGTACTCACATAATGGCTATTCGGCCCCCTCAAAGTGTTCCTCCTACCCACTCGCCCCAGGCGTCGTGGCCGAGGGCGAAAGCGTCATCGTTGTGGAAGCCAGCTATACCTTTAACCCGCTTTTCACTGATATTGTTCCTGGAATGAGCGGGCAAATCACCTGGAACGACAAGTCGATCCACAGTCCCCGAAATAGTTGCGTTGATTACGCCGGAAACCAATGCCTATTGGACTGCAGCGGCGGTTGATTTACCGCGCAATCTATTAACCACCGTCCCGGCAGCCGCAGCGCGCCGGTGGAGCGCCGACAACTGGCGTCAAATATCTCAGTTTCTTTGGCCAATTTCGCTCAGAAAGCTTTGCCACGCGCCCTGACCGCGCCTATTCTGACAAAACGTCCGACGTCAGACTAGATTGTTCCGCCCCGGGTACAAAGATGGGACGACGCTCAATCCATACGCCCGACGAGCTGCGTGAGCTCATAGTTCAGGCGGCAACCGATATAGTCGACCACGACGGCCTGTCCGGACTGTCCGCACGCGAAATTGCCAAGCGCGTAAATTACTCGCCCGGCACGCTCTACAATGTTTTCGACAACCTCGACGATCTC
>JAUWCP010000305.1 GCA_030609245.1 Hyphomicrobium sp. | reverse complement strand
GCACCTATGGTCAAGGGCGACAAGAAGCTTTTCAATCAATACGGTGTCATTCTTGTGAACTCGGCCAAAAATCCGAACGTACGTGCGGCTGAAGGGCAAACCTTCATCGACTGGCTCGTTTCGAAAGAAGGGCAGGAGGCGATCGCCTCATTCAAAATCAACGGGGAGCAGCAATTTTTTCCGAACGCCAGGCGGTAGGGACATGCAATCCGCTCGGTTCGCGCGAACTCGCGCCGACCCAAGTGCCCCGGGTTTCGCCAGGCCAGTTGGCTCTATCGTGTCGGTCGGAGATAACAGTTAAGCGGACCAGACGTCTAACCTTCTCCAAGCGGCTAGGAGATGTTTTTCGTCAAGGGGCAACGTGCCGTTTGCCACGCGCGGCCCTGTTACGCCGACAACCTGATGCACAATCTGCGGACCGATTGGTTCTTCAAGCCGCAGATGATCAGTACGTCGGGGGTGGCTGTAAGGATCTTTCCCCGCTCTTAATTGCGGCGCTCGCACCCAAATCTAACCCCAAATCCAAAGCATCTTAAGCAAATTTGGTAATGTGTTGTCTTGGGGCCTACCTCGTCCCGCTTGCCGATTATCCGAACACGTCCTAATCTTTCCTCATAGCGACTGGTCGGCATACTGCGCCGCAGCAGGCTCCTGGCCGATCGACCGCTGGTGACGAGAGCCAACGTCTCCCGCCGACTGGCGGCCCATTCCATGAGCCGATGACAAGCGACGCCTTGAGCCTCGACGGTGCAGCGCGCAGCGCGCTCGGCCAGCAGACAAGTTGGAGGAGTGTCATGGGTATTGCAATGACGTTGCGGGAATACCTCGACGACAAGCAAGTCGACTACGACGTGATGGTGCACAAGCGCACGCAGTGCGCTCAGGATTCGGCGCGAGCGAGCCACGTGCCGGCGGAACGATTGGCCAAGGCCGTCGTGTTGACGTGCGAAGGCGGCTTTGTGCTTGCGGTCGTGCCAGCAAGCTCAAAAGTTCTGTTGGATACGATTGAGAAGATGCTGCACTGCCATGTCGAGGTGGCAACAGAGGAAGAGATCAGCGAACTCTTCCCCGATTGCGAAACGGGGGCGGTGCCGCCACTAGCGGAGCCCTACGCCGTGGATGCCTTTATCGACGAAAGCCTCGATGAGCAGCCAGACATTTACCTGGAAGGCGGCGATCATCGCAGCCTAATCCACATCCCCGGTTCACAGTTCCGCGCGCTCACGAAGAATGTGCGGCACGCGCGAATTTCGGCACCTGCTTGAGGCCATCGCGCGGGACGAACTGGCGCTGAAAAAGCTGGCGGCCGTTCGCCCGTGGCGGCGGCTTAAGGTCGCTAGCACGTCTCTGCGCGGGTTCTAAAGAACGGGGAGCCAACGCCATTTAAACCATGAGCTGGGTATGCGCACGGTCACGCCATGCAGATTGCGCATAGCTGCCGCTGGCGCGACTTGATCAACGAGGCGCATATCCCATCTTTAAAGATAGCAGAACACACAACACATTTGCGCGGCACATTATTCACGAGGTCAGCAGGAGGTAGTGTTATGCAGGCGATCGAGATTCAGGAACACGCACGCAAGTTGAAGGATGCCCACGGCGACAAGGCCATATTGGAAGCGGCGCAAAAGGCACGCGAGCTGGACGAAGCGGGCGACAAAGAACAAGCGGAGACCTGGCGACGCATTGAAGCCGCCCTCATGCAGATGCAAGGGCCCCACTTGAGCTGAAGGGGTGAGGCTGCCGCGTTCTACTTCGGCTCCCAACCCTGATCATATTCGTAGTAGTGGCTCTCCGGCTTGATCTCCGTGCGCCAGAGCAGGTGCCGCTCAGAGTGATCAACCTCTCCCGCATCGTAGATCGCAATAGGAAGTTTGAGGTACGCCGCCGTGAGGCGTCCAATGGCTTGAAGCAGCGTGTAATTTGCAACAACGAGGTTTCGATCATCGATGGTGAGCTGAACCTGCGCCGTCAAATAGTCCTGCTCGGCGTTGAGAACGTCCTGGACTGTCCGGGTGCCGGCCTTCTGCTCGCGGTGCACGCCCGCAAGCGCCACTTTGTTTGAGTCAACAGACGCTTGGTCTGCCATCAACTGCGCCTGTATCGAATTCACCTGTGCCCACGCCGAGACAACCGAGCTTTGCGTCTGTTGGCGCGCCTGGCGGACCTGCTCCAGACGCTGGATCTGAATCTGTTTGGCTTGGCGCACCTGAGAGGCGACTCGTCCACCTTGATAGAACGGAACCTTCACGCCAACGATCGCCGACGCCTCCCTTGCAAAATCAAGCCCTTCAACGGGATTGTACTCGTCTTCATATTTGAGTTGGACATTCACCTCCGGCAGGAGCTGACCCCTTTGCTGAGCCACGGACTTGGCCGCAGCGGCCTCTTGGAACACGGCCGAGCCTATCGATGGATTCTCGAATTGTGCGACTTCTTGCGCCTCCTGCAGCGATCCTGGCAGAAAATGATCGATCGAGGCTGGCGTGGAAAGGTGGTCTGCGGGATGACCGACGACCTCCTCATAGCTCGCCAAGCTTGATTGGTACTGCGCCTTAGCTGCTTCAAGAGACGCTACGGCGGTGGCACGGCTCGCCTTTGATTGCGCCAGGTCGGTTCTGGTCAAATCACCGGCATTGAATTGGCGCTGGTTCGAGGCTTCATAATCCGTCAGCACCTTCACGTTGTTTTCTCTCAGCCGAACGATCGCCTGATTCTGCACCACGTCCATGTAAGAGGATACCGCGCTCAGCAGTGTTGTCTGCTCGGTGT
>JAUWCP010000183.1 GCA_030609245.1 Hyphomicrobium sp. | reverse complement strand
ACCATGGAGAAATCCGGTTGTGCGGGAGATGCCGAGCGGCCATCGAGCCGCGGGAGTCAATCACCGCTGGGCTTGAGGGCCAGGTTTAAACGAGGAAGTACGCCATTCCGCCAAGCAGGATGACCAAAAACACGACGCTCAACTTGATGAACAAGATAAACCGCAGATACGTCCGAGCATGCTCGTCGTAGTCCATCGCGGCATGGCCGCCAGATAGATCCATCCCCACGTTTCCCCTCCTGGGTTCAGCATTCGTTATTTGTTCCTCGTACCCCAATGCTCGAGCTCTATCAAGCCAAACGGTCCTTCGGTGCCTTGTAGTACCCAGGTCGAAACCCCCACATAAAGGGTGTGCTGCCGGTGGCAGCCGACGCCTGCGGCAATTGATGCTGGTCAATGAGCCTCGGGTTCCACGGCGGCACAAATACTCAACGGGATTGGGGGGAATGCTCTCAAGCACGAGGAGATCCACCATGAAAGTAAGAGATGCAATGCACAAGGGCGTCCAATGGGTTGCCCCGGAAACGAAGGTTTCCGAACTCGCCAGGACAATGCGCGAGCACGATATCGGCGCGTTGCCGGTGGGAGAAAACGACCGGCTGATCGGCATGGTCACAGACCGCGACATCGTCTGCCGCGGCTTTTCAAACGGTAGCCATGCCGATGCGCTCACCGCCCGCGACGTGATGAGCCAGGGCATCGTCTTCTGCCGCGACGACGAAGAGCTAGATGATGCCATGCACATTATGGAGCAGAAGCAAATCCGTCGGCTTCCCGTCATTAATGACAAAAAGCGCATGGTCGGGATGTTGAGCCTAGGTGACGTCTCGCACTCTAGTGCGCGTGAGCTTTCGGGCGAGGTGCTCCAGGCCGTATCCGCCCATCACAACTGACGCGCCTAAGCGTGAGTTAAGCACTATCGCGGAATTCTATCTGCGCCGGCCGCGCGCCATTAGGTTAAAGCGTAGGGGCGCGCCGGCTGCGTTTCCGCGCTCGTTCACGTCACGATAAGCTTGTCGGACGGGCGCAGCACATGCAGCGTGCGCCAGAGTGGACGCACGCCCCATGGAAACCATGGACACCTTCGAGCTCATCCAGCGCTTGGCTGTCGCGCTCGCGATCGGGCTCCTCATCGGCATCGAGCGCGGTTGGCAGCAGCGCAAGGAGGCTGAAGGCGAGCGCGCGGTCGGGCTTCGCACGCATGCGCTCGCGGGCCTGCTTGGGGGGGCGTGGGGTGCGATTGCGCGCGGCACCGGCGATTGGGGCGTCGTCGCGCTAGGCCTTGCGTTCATGACGTTCGCCGGCGCCATCGTGGTTTTTCGTCTGCGCCAGGTCGAGCACGACAAGACCTATGGTGCAACAACCGTTGTCGCGGCGATGATCGCGTTCGCGCTCGGCGCCATGGCCGTTCTGGGCGACCAGACCGTGGCCGCTGCGGCGGGTGTGGCGACCGCAATCCTTCTGGCACTCAAGGCCGCGCTTCACACCTGGCTACAAAGGCTCACGTGGGAGGAGCTGCGCGCCGGGCTCATTCTGCTCGCCATGACTGTGATCTTGCTGCCGGTTCTGCCCGATCGCGAGATCGCTGCCTGGTTCCCCATCAATCCGCGCGAGGTCTGGCTGCTCACCATCCTCATCGCCAGTCTGTCGTTCGCCGGTTATTTGGCCATCCGCATTGCTGGTCCCCAACTCGGCGTCCTTCTTTCGGGCATTGCAGGCGGTCTCGTTTCCTCCACCGCCACGACGCTCAACATGGCCCGCCTTGCGCATCAACACGTCGAGCGTACTAAGCTTTTTGCCGCGGCGATCATGCTCTCCAGCGCAGTCATGATGCTGCGTGTGATCTTTCTTGTCGGCGTCATCAACGCCTCGCTTCTGCAGCTCATCGCGCCGCCATTGCTACTAGCCGTGCTCGCGCAGGGCGTCCTTGCCGGTTATTTGGGCAACTGGGCGCGCCACGCGGAAACGGTCGATCAACCGCTCACGCTCAAGAACCCCTTCGATCTCGGTGTCGTCCTGGCCTTTGGCGCGTTGCTCGCGATCATTATGGTGCTCACAAAGCTGCTTGCTTCATGGGCGGGCGCAGGCGGTGCAATGGCTCTTGCAGCCATTTCCGGAACATTCGATGTGGATGCGATCAGCCTGTCGCTGGCGCGCCTGGTGCCGGGCGGGCTTGATGCCAGCACCGCCGTCTACGCCATCCTCGTTGCGGTTGTCGCCAACAGCTTGACCAAGATCGCGCTCGCCTGGACGACGGGGGGCACAGCGCTTGGCAAGCTGTTCGCGGGCGGCGTCGCAGCCGCGTTTCTTGCGGGCGGGATTGGCTTGTGGGGGGCGACTGCGTTGTGACGCTTCCGCTTCAGGGCCTTTCACGTAAAGACATAATATAAGCCGCGAGCGCGAACATCTCGTCTTGCGTGAGCTTATGGTCCGGCATCATCGGCGGCGCTGAATTTAACCAGGCGACGATGCCTTCCGGCGTCTGACCGTGCCGGTTCGCAACCGCGCCAAATCCAGGAATGCCCATCGGCCCCTGCTTTTCGCCTTGGCCTTCATTGAGATGGCACCCCGCACACAGCGCCTCCGCCAGCTCGCGCCCCTTCTCGACCTCGCCCATCGCCGCGGCGGGCAGTGCCGCGGCTTTGAGCACCAGCGCACACGCAAGTGCCGCTAGCATCAAACTGAACATCGCGGCCTCTCTCCTGCCAAGCCTTTAAGAAACGATCCTACTCGCTTACCTCTGGCAATGGGACGCGCGCATTCGTGAAGGTATCGCGTTGGCGCGCCGCCACATCGGCAAGCACGAAACCATCGATCGTGTCGTTGAAGAGCTGGTACCAGTTCTGCCGCGCGTCGAGATGCAGGAACACGCCGCCAAGCCCAATTGCGGCGCGATCCATGAAGACGAACTCGCGCGGCACCGTCACCGGGCCTTTCTCACGCAGGATCTTATGCACCGTGAACGCCTCCTTGCGCCCATATTCGCCCGGCGTCGTGCCCTCGGCGATAGTGCGCTCGCGATCGTCCAATAGGGGCCCGTAAATCAACTGCGCCCAGATGTTCAACGCCTCGATCAGCTCGTTTGACAGGCCGTTAAAGCCCCACGTCTCATATGCGTGCACGACGAGGTCGCGGTCGTTCGTCAACAAACCCTTGTAGAGGTCGATGACACCTTGCACGAACGATACGTGGAAGCTGCGAATGCAGCCGTAGTCGAGCAAGTTGATGCCGGCCGGGCGCCCCTCTCGCTCAAACACAGTGTAGTTGCCCAAGTGCGGGTCGCCGTGAATGACGCCGTAGTGACCAAAGGGATACCACCAGGCGCGAAACATCGCCCGGGCAATCGCGTTTCGATCCTCCAGAGGCGCCGGCTTGTAGTCTAGGAGTTTGCGGCCTTCCAGCCAGGTCATGGCCAAGAGCCGCTTCGTTGACAGTTCCGGCACGACGTCCGGCACGCGGATCTGGCGATCATCGGCGAAGATGTCGCCGTAGAGCTGCGTGTGACGCGCTTCCAGATCGTAATCGAGTTCCTCGCGCAGCCGTGCGGAAATCTCTTTCAAGATCTCGCCGGTCTCGATCGCGGGGTTCATGCGCGAATGGATCAGAAAGATCGCCTTGAGTTGGTTGAGATCAGCTTCGACAGCCGACGACATGTCTGGATACTGAAGCTTCATGGCCAACTGCCGGCCGTCGTGCGCAATAGCGCGGTGGACCTGTCCTAGCGAAGCAGACGCGGCGGCGGCCGTGTCGAAGCTCACAAAATGTGACGTCCAGTCGGGGCCGAGTTCGGCGCGCATGCGCCTCTTTGCAAACGCGGGCCCCATGGCCGGAGCCCCCGACTGTAACTGCGCCAGCTCGCGCGCGTACTCGGCCGGGAGCGCCTCGGGAATGGTCGACAGCAACTGCGCCACCTTCATGAGCGGACCCTTCAGCCCGCCGAGAGCTGCTGCAAGTTCGGCAGCATTGCGTGCGCTATCTTGCTCAACGCCGAACAGGCGCGCGCTGGCGACGCGTGCCGCGACCGCGCCGACATTGGTGCCAACGCGCACGTAGCGCGCAGCACGCGCTGAAAAGCGGTTCTCTTCCTCGTCCATGAGACGTCTCGCCTGGTGGGACCGTAGCATACGGCAGCCCACGACATATCATGCGCGCACGATAGGTCTGCAAGGAATGCGGGGCGTGCCTACAAACTCAGACCGCGACCTGCGTTCCCACTTCCACGACGCGGTCCGTTGGAATTCTAAAGTAGGTCGTGGCGTCCTCGGAGCTGCGCGCTAGCGCCACGAACAGCCGATCTTGCCAGACAGGCATCTCGGACTTGGGCGTTGTGCGCAAATTGCGGCGCGACAGGAAGAACGAAGTTGCGCTCATGTCAACGTTGAGATCCTTGCGCCGGCATTGTTCGAAAATCTTCGGTACGCTTGGCGTCTCCATGAACCCGTAGCGAGCGATCACCCGTAGGAAGGTGTCTGAAACGCGCTCGACGGAGATTCGCTCGTGGCGCGGCACACGCGGTATGTCCTCGGTCTTAATGGAAAGGATAATATTGCGTTCGTGCAGAATGCGGTTGTGCTTCAAGTTGTGCATCAGCGCGGTAGGCGCCGCGGTGGGATCGGCGGTAAAGAACACGGCCGTGCCGGCCACCCGGTGCGGCGGCTTTGCTTCCAGCTTACGCAGCAGCCAGTCGAGATCGGCCTCGTTTTTGCGGGTCTGCTTGGAAAGCAAGCGTACACCCGTGACCCAGGTCACCATTATAAGACCAACCAAGGCCGCCATGAACACCGTAACCCATGCGCCCTCCAGAACTTTCAGCATGTTGGAAGCGAGGAACGCCTGCTCAAGCAAAAGAAGCGGCACGATCAAGAGCAACACCTGCCATAGCTTCCAACCCCACATCCGCCAAATAACGAAAAACGCTATCAGAGATTCGATAACCATCTGCGCCGAGATTGCGACACCATAGGCGGATGCGAGATTGCTCGAGTTCTTGAAGACCACGACCATCAGCAAAACC
>JAUWCP010000216.1 GCA_030609245.1 Hyphomicrobium sp. | reverse complement strand
GACGTCGATATCTACTGGGGTGCCTACCTCGGCACGGAATACGAGATACTCGTCTCTGGCAAAATGAGCGAGGTTGCAGGCGACATTCAGCGCATTCGCAAGCAAGCAAGGGCGGAGCGAGGTTGGATCATGGATACCTACCTGCTGAGGCGCAACTCATAGGTTATCCAGGTCTAGAAGCTCCCCTGTTCCAGGTTGCGAATTGCCCGGCTTTTGAGCGCGGTGCTTGTTGCCTGGGCGAACGTTTCGGCAAACTGGGCGTTTTTGCGAACTTAGGAGTGGATAACGTGTTCAGAGATGTCTGGTCCTGCAGCAAGGACTTATGCGCCCGTGCTAATCAAAGTCCCGTTGTATGACGTATTCAAGTAACCCTATTAATAGAGTGAGATATCGTCATGGCGCAAAATCAGAACCAGAATCAAAACCAGAGTACATCTCAGCAAGCTTCTGCGATTGCATCACGGGCGCTGCAAAACCCAGGTTCTCTTACGCAACAAGAGATCCAGACACTTGCTGCATCCGTGCTGAATCAGAATCCTGATCGGCATTCTCAGCAGAGCCAATCCCACCAGAATCCGTCTCAGCAGAGGCGCTAGGCTTACGTTCCTCTGACAAGCGCTCTATAGAAATCACGCAACGAGCGGGAATCGTCATGATCCCGCTCGCTTGCGCGTTATTGGGATTGTGAAGATCGCCCACGCTCTGACAGATGACCTTGACGTCATCATTGTCCTTGAGAAGCCAGCCGACCGTCGCACACTCGATGGGCCAGGTGCGGGGCAGGTCGGACAGATATTTCCATGCGGAAATAGGTTGCGCGCTGTCTTGCCAGCGGATGATGACCAAAGGGCAATCTGTCTGCATCGTGATCCCAATGAGGTTCAATTTGCGAATCCTAACAGACTCAAGAGCTTCTGCTGTGGTGCGACTGCCACGCAATAAAGGGAAATACGCATGCTGGCATGGCTGGTTCTTGCAAGGCCTTTTATGCCATTCGGGGTCAAAGAGGGCGATGCGTACAGGCTCTCGGGTGAGACGCGTCAATCCTGCCGGGTTTGATCACTGCCGGATGGTATATGCGACATTGACCCCGTTCCGGCTTGAGGCCGTTCTGGCTTGAGGCCGTGAGGCACGAAGCAGCCTCCTCTTTATTGCTGCTCTCGGCGCCTATCGCACCACCAGTCATCAAGCGCCATCGCCGCCATAACGGATTTCGCACCGATCGCGCGAAACGGTTCAGGAGGGAACGGGAGCGAGCGGCGGTTCACGAACCAAAGATCGGTGAGTTCCGTGTTTCGCCCGAGAACGAGATCGCGAATGATGCGGCCGTTCATATGGGTCATAGCCACACCGTGTCCTGTGCATCCGACCGAATAGATCGCACTTCCCCCGTGAAGGGTTCCGATCTGTGGCGTGGAATTTAACGTTACAGAGAATGCGCCCCCCCAACGATGCGCTATGCGAATGCCGCGGAGCGGCGGAAATGTTTCGCCAATGAAACGCTCCAGGTGGCTCCAAGCCTTGGGGCAAGCATCGTTGTTCATGCGGCCGGCGAACGGAATGAATCCCGGTCCACCGCCGGCGAGAATCCTATCGTCCTGCGTGAGACGATAGTAATGCATGAAGTTGAGCCCGTCTTCGATCCCTTCTCTTCCAGCCCAACCGATTTCTGCGCGCTGATTATCACTCAGCGGTTCTGTTACGACAATGTAACTGAAAGCCGGTAGCTGCTTGGATCGCATACCAGGGATGAGATGGGTGTAGGCATTCGTTGCAAAGACGAGTTTCTCCGCCGACACCGTTCCGTGGTCGCATGTGAGTCGATATAGGCTATTCTCGCGCTGCACTTCGGTCACGCGCGTACCCTCGAACAAGCGAGCACCGTTCGCGCAAGCTAAGCGCCTCAAAGCATCTAGCCACTTCACGGGGTTGAGAAGCCCGCAACCAGGCTCCCAGCTAGCCCCGAGAAATACGGGAGAGCGAATGCGTGCGGCAAGCTGGTCGCGGTCCAGCCATTCAAAGTCTTCGATCCCAAGCGATTGAAACAGTTCGATCTCGTCTTGGATGCGCGAGATATAAGCAGGGGCTGTCGCGATCTTGAGGAAGCCCGTTCGCTCGTAATCGCAATCGATGGCGTGCTTGCCGATCATCGCTTCGAGCGCGGCGATCGCGCTCACCATGTACTGGTGCGCTTGGCGAACCCGCTCTTTTCCGTGCAGCGCCTTCATCAGGGAGACCGAGGCGCCGAAGAGCGTCATGACGAAGCCCGCATTGCGTCCGCTGGCGCCAAAGCCGGCCGTCTCCGCTTCAAGGATTGCGATTTCGAGCCCAGGGTCGGCCGCCTTGAGATGATAGGCGGCCGCCAGCCCCGTGAAGCCGCCGCCGATCACCGCAACATCGACCTTGATATCGCCTGATAGGGCCGGCGAGACCTCTCTTGTTTCCCTGTCCGCCTGCCAGTAGCAGCCTTCGATGGCACCAGCGCTGCCGTTCATCGCACTGCCTCGAACGGTCTTGATCAATGTGGGGAAGTCGGAAGCCGTACTTGTGCATACTTGGGGGCCGAAAGCCAACGGCAACAGGGGAGAACGGCCGCTTCTTTCAGGTGCGGTTTGCACCCGGGCCGGAGCGATGGGGCAAAAATAGCTCTCTTGCAGCCGCCGGCGCGGGTCTGAATGGCTTACGCAGCGAGCTTCACAACAGTCGGCGTGGCATCGGCGGCGACATTGATGATTTCCCCGACAACGCGATCGATGAAGGCGCGGGTCCGCTCGACCACAACGTGGCGCTCTTTGTCGAGCGTGATCATGTGGTAGCTGTCCTCCAGCACGACCATGTCGACGGTGCCGGTGAGCTCTTTCTGTAGGTAGACCGCGTTGTTGAGATCGGCGTAGTCGTCCTCGCGGGAGTGAATGATGATCGTCGGCTGCTTGATCCTCTTCAAGATCGCCTTAGCTGCCTTCACCATCCTGCAATGCTCCAGGACCATGACGCCGGGGACACCGGAGGTGCCCATCTCGGAACCGTCTGAGCTCTCAAGCGCGGCACGGACGAACGTGCGAACCCGCTCGCACTTGATGCCGAGCGATTCAGCATCGGGGAAGTGCATCAGCTTGGCCACCCAATTGTGACGGACAAGCGAGAAAAACTTGGTGTACCAGGGCATGGCCCAGCCGTTGATCTTCAGTGTGGGGGAGAACAGCGCCACGCCCTGCACCTTGTCGGGGTGGTTCGCGGCCAGATGCAATCCAACGATGCTGCCGAGGCAAAGCCCGCCAACGATGACCGTATCGCACTCTTTGCGGATCTCATCGAGTGCGACTTCGGCACTCTGGTACCAGTCCTGCCATGGGGTCTCAGCGACGTCCTGCGTCCGGCCGCCGTGACCGGCAAGCTGCGGACAGTGGACCGTGTAACCGGCTTTGGCGAGGCCCATGGCCGCAAACCGCATTTCCGCGGGGGTGCCACACAGGCCATGGATCAAAAGCACGCCAACGTTGCCGCCGGGGATCCGAAATGTGTCTGTCTGTACCGTCATGTCCGCGACCCTTGTTCTGATCTGATGGACTCAGAGTAGGGGCGCGGGCCGTTTGCCGCTGTTTCGCAGGGAACTCCGATTCAGTTTTTTGCGGCCAAAAGAACCATTATATAACAATGAGTTATGGACGTAGTCGGCGCGCTGGGCGCCCGGCTGAACGTTGAGATTTGGGATTGATGCGGAGTTCGTTGCGCCGGCGTGTTCTGCTCACATACAACTCAAGATGGATCGGGAAGGTGGGATGGGGGCTGTGCCGGGTTCCCAAACGAGAAATCGGCATCACCTACCGGGGTCAGGTCACTGCCTTGTGCCCCTATATGGTGATGCCGATTGTCGTTTGCGGTTCCGCGCCTCGATCGCTCGAGTGCGGCTCTGGAACGAGGAGTCGTAACGTTGCCGCGAGCCACGTCGGACCCGCGCGGCAAGCAAGCCGTCCTGTCTAACTCAGGCTCATATCTCCATTGTATGAGTTGAATTGGCTCGCTTCGCCATTGCCGTTCGCCGACTGACTTGCAAAGGCTTCGGCGTCGAGAACCGGCATTAGGTCGTCTTTATCCTTAGTTCGCTGCACGCGGCCATCGAACTCAGCGCCTTCG
>JAUWCP010000233.1 GCA_030609245.1 Hyphomicrobium sp. | reverse complement strand
GCGTCATGGCGCAGCCATGCTTCGAACGGACGAGGAGAGGCTTGGAGTGAGAGGGTTTCTTGCTGGGGCGTGATGGCGACCTGGCGTCGTGCTCCTCAGCGGAATGACGCGAATAGTGGAGCAGAGCGCCTGCCGGCTTATTCGCCGCGAAAGCCCATCGCCAAAACGTAAAGCTCAGCGGAGTGTTGCCGGCTTGCAGGCGGTTTCACGTGGCGCACGCTGGCAAACTTGCGCTTCAACAGATCGAGCAGCTCGCGCTCCGTACCGCCCTGAAATACCTTGGAGAGGAACACGCCACCCTCGCTCAGCACATCGAACGCGAAATGCGCCGCCGCCTCCGCCAGTCCCATGATGCGCAAGTGGTCAGTGCGCGTATGCCCGGTCGTCGGTGCAGCCATATCGGAGAGCACCACGTCAGCGCGGCCATCACGCAACAGCGCTTTCAATGTGTCCTCAGCCTCGGGAGCCATAAAATCAAGCAGCAAGACGTCCACGCCGGCCAGCGGTTGCATGTCCAGTATATCGATGGCAATCACCTGCCCCTTGCCGCTCACCGAATGCACGCGCTCAGCCGCGATCTGGCTCCAGCCACCCGGAGCTGCCCCAAGATCGACCACACGCCGTCCCGGTTTCAGGACGTGATATTTGTCGTCCATCTCTTTCAGTTTGAAGGCGGCACGCGAGCGGTACCCTTCCCGCTTCGCTGCCGCCACGTAGGGGTCATTCAGTTGCCGTTCGAGCCAGCGTTGCGATGACGCACTGTGCTTGCGCGCCCGCTTCAGCTTGACATGAAGCTGACGTTGCCCGCCGCTAAGTCCGCCCCAACCCTTGCTCATGTCATTTGTCCCAAAAGACGTAAGGCCCCTAGCGCCGCCGTCGCGAGCGCCGGCGGCGGCCCTGCCGGTAGACGCCGTCCTCGCCCATCAGCGTGGTGAGAATACCCTCGCGCAGGCCGCGATCGGCGACACGCAGGCGCTCGCACGGCCACATGCGCAGCACCGCTTCGAGGATCGCGCAGCCTGCCAGAACCAGGTCGGCCCGGTCGCGGCCGATGCACGGTTCCGCCACGCGCTGCTCGTAAGTGCGCCCCAGCAGGTCGTAGCTGACTGTGCGCACCTGTTCGGATTTAAGCCAACAGCCGTCGACGCGATTGCGGTCATAACGCGGGAGCTTGAGCTGGACGCCGGCAACAGTCGTAACGGTGCCCGAAGTGCCCAGCATATGCACCCGCCGGCCGTTCATTTTTTGGGAAATGGTGTGCTGCTCCTCGAACGGGTGCAGCATCTGCATGGTGTGATCAACCATCGCCTCGAAAGCGTCGGGCGTCACGTGGCGGCCGCCGAACCGTTCAGCCAGCGTGACCACGCCAAGCGGCAACGACGTCCACGCCACCATGCAGTTTTGCGCTTCCAGGCGATTGATGAACCGCTGACCGCGGTGGCGCCAGCGCGTCAAGTCAAGCAAGATGAGCTCAGAAGAGCCGCCGCCAATGTCGAATACCAAGACATAATCGCAGGTGGCGTCAATCAGCGCAGCCGAACCCGAGACCGCAAGACGCGCTTCCGTCTCCGGAGTGAGGACCTCGATGTCGATCCCGGTCTCTTCGTGCACGTCAGCGATAAAATCCGAACCGTTCGCGGCGACACGGCAGGCCTCTGTTGCGACGAACCGTGCCCGGCGCACACGTGCTCGCTCCAGCTTCGCCGCGCACACCTTCAGTGCGTCGATCGTGCGCTGCATGGCTTCATCGGAAAGACGTCCGGTTTGGATCACGCCCTCACCAAGCCGAATAATGCGCGAGAAGGCGTCGACGACGCGAAAGCCGCGCCGCGATGGCCGGGCCAGCAAAAGACGGCAGTTGTTGGTGCCCAGATCGAGTGCGCCGTAGATGTGATCACGCGCGTCTTGCGACGGTGGCACAGCAATAACATCGCGCCGCTGAGCAGCAGATTGCCGCGTCTGTCCGTCGATCGTCTTGTCGGATTGCGGTACTGGCGGGATGACCGGGTCCGTGCCCGGCTTGCCTATCGGCGCCTCACGGACTGTGGGCTTTGTGTTTGGCGCATCACCGGCGCCGCCATCGTCGGGAATACCCTTCAAAGCCCTACTCCAGCGCCTGGCTTCGCGGCTACCGGCAACACCACCGATAAGCCACCCGTCATCAGGCGTCTCCTGGATGACACTTGTGGTACACTTTAGCAGCAAATACGGCCCGGTAAAGCTTGCGCTATCTACCTCATAAATCATTGTATTCGGGAGGGCAGCCGCGGCGGGGTTTTGTCATAAATGCGAATCATTTCTTTCTTCGCCTTCGTTCTGTTCACACTCGTTGCGACATCAGCGGGCGAACTCTCGCAGATTCAACGCACGCGTTTGCTTACCGCTTATCCCGATCACCTGGAGCGCATCGAGGGCAGCGTGCTTATCTGGCGCGACGGCACGCGCATGCCCCTCGACGACGGTCGGGGCGAGAAGGTTTTCGAGGATTGGCTCAACGCTCCCGACATCGAGGATACGTTGTCGGTGACGTATCCACGTGGCGATGCGTCGCCGCCCGCTAAGGACGTCGATCCCGGACGCGCGCGCAACGAAGCGTTCTTCAACAAGGTCTATGGCGATTGCCGCGACGGCGAGGTTACCAAGAACCTCGTAAGCATCGTCTGGCTGCCAAGCAAGAAGGGGCAACGCTTGGCGTTTAACAAAGTCAATGGCGCTGCTGCTGCCCTAGAGGCGGTGAGCCGCGAGCTCGATCAGCTCCCGGCACGCTTCGACACCTACCTCTTTCCCTCCGGCGGCACGTACAATTGCCGCGTCATCGCCGGTACCAGCCGCTTGTCCGCCCACAGCCACGCCATCGCCATTGATATCGCTTTGCGCCACACCGACTATTGGCGCCAGGCCAAGCCCGGCAATGACGGCACTTATGCCTACAAGAACAAAATCCCAATGGAGATCGTGCGCATATTTGAAAAGCACGGCTTTATCTGGGGCGGCAAGTGGCACCACTACGACACGATGCACTTTGAGTATCGCCCCGAGCTGTTGGGGAACGATCGCTAAGAGTGCGCCCCTTCCTTGCGAAGCAAGAACCTAGCTGTTATATGGCCCGTCCAGCGATCATCGCCGCACCCGGTCCCGGCATTGGGGGATCGTCTAATGGTAGGACTGCAGACTCTGACTCTGCCTATCTAGGTTCGAATCCTAGTCCCCCAGCCACCCAGTCTGGCCTCCTTTTAGGCCTCTGCGGACGATCGACGACGCCTCTAGAAAACCCCGCAATTTCCGGACCTTAGAGCAGACCCATCTCATTGGTTGGATCAAACCTCGCGACGAAGACGCCCAATTAGGCGTGGTCCACGGTGCGCGTCTCCGTTGGCCGATCTCGGGCTAGCGTTTTGAGTTTTTGATGCGGTCTGCAACCCTAGAACAAGGCGATTGACGGTCTGGGCACGAGGTCAGTCTTCGAGACCGAGCGAGCGGCGCTGGTCCGACCACGCAATCGGTAAGTCGGTCTGGTACATCAAGCGCTTCAGGGTGAGGTCAGGTGGCTGTCGGCCATCCAAGATCGTTGACACAATGCTCGGCGCCAAGAAGGTCAAGGGCAAATGCGATCGGACATAGGACGCAGGCAGTCCGTCCCGCTTTGCAAGCTCCGTCAGATCACGCGCTTTGCCCGACTTTAGATTCTCGAACCAGGCGTGGGCGCGCGCGACTGCCTTGATCAGCGCTTCATCCTTGGCTTCAATAGCAGCAGCTTC